>DAIQNP010000113.1:0-8250 GCA_036788335.1 Erythrobacter sp. | reverse complement strand
TCCGCAGAAATTACCCCGCGGGGTGGAGAGCCGTCCACGACATCAAAAACAGACACAGCGCCGACCTCACTCTTGCTCTCTGCGATCAGACCTGTTCGATGTTCGCTACGGCATAGCGTAAGATGGCCACCAAGCCCTTAGAGCCATTTTGAAGGGTGAGTTCGATGTCCATCGCTTCGCAAAGATCCCGTGCAATCGCGAGGCCCAGTCCTGAACCTGCGACATCGGGATCGAAACGAGCGCCCACCTCAAAAGCGCGGTCGATCAGCCCTTCAGGGATGCCCGGCCCATCATTCGAAATCGTCACATTGCTCGCACCATTGGGCAACCAGGCCAAGGTCAGCGTGACCTCCCGCCGTGCCCATTTTCCCGCATTGTCGAGAAGTATCGAGAGCACTTCGGCATAGTCGACCGGTTCGAGGGGTAGCGATTTGTCTCCGCCAGCGGTCTGTTTCAACGTGAATGTCTTTTCCGGATGCAGCCGCTCCATTGCCCGCAATATCGGTAAGACAACGGCAGGTAGCACGACGCCTCGGCCCGATGGCTTGCTGCCTGCGGACGAACGGGCACGGGCGAGCTGATATTCGATCTGCTGTTCCATCGCGCTTGCCTGATCGAGCAGTACCGCGCCCGCCGCGCGGCTATCGTTACGCTCCGCCAGGCGTTCGGCCTCATCGGTAATAATCGCCAGCGGTGTGCGCAGCGAATGGGCAAGGTTGCCAGCCTGCACTCTCGCGCGCGCAACCATCGCCTCGTTCTGGTGAATATAGGCGTTAAGGTCAGCCGCCAGCGGAGCAATTTCGGTGGGGTATTGGCCTTCAAGCTCTTCGGCCTCGCCATGACGCAGCCGGGCAAAGGCAAGCGACAGCCGGTCGAGCGGGCTGAGGCCGAACGAGATGATCGCAAATCCGGTTGCCAGCAGCAGCGCGGCAAGGGCGGCCAGCCATGCGGTAAGATCGCGGGTGAAGCTGCCGATCAGACGGTCGAGCTCGCTTTGGTCCGTTGCGATCACGAAGTGGATATCCTCGCCCGCCGGCCCCTTGCGGGTGTAGCCATAGGTTATGGCTGGCCCGGTCGGCCCGTTATCGAGCCGGTGGAGGATTTCCGGGGAATGGGCGATGCTTTCATCCAGGCTGCCGCGTGTCATGGATTGCGAGCGCAGCGGCGTGCGCCCATCGGCTGTCACCTGCCAGTAGAACCCCGAAAGCGGCTCGGCATAGCGCGGATCCGATAGAGGGCGAGTCAGGATGATCGCGCCGTCCGGGGCGATCTCGGTCAGCCCTCCAAGCTCGCGCACATGGACCTCAAGCTCCTCGTGATAGGACTGCTCCACATGCTTGCTGAAGATGCCGACGGCCGAAAACCAGATCGCGGTGATGCCGAGCAGCACCCATAGGCTTACCGCCATCAGGAACCGCAGTCTCAGGCTGCCGGGGACGGGCCATCGAATCACTTGCTGAACCTGTAGCCGAGCCCGCGCAGGGTAGTGATGCGTGTCCGACCGATCTTGCGACGCAAGCGGCCGATCAGGACTTCGACAGTGTTTGGCTCCCGCTCATCGTCAAGCGCGTAGAGATCATCGAGGATGTCGGTTTGCGAAAGCACCTGTCCGGCGCGGCGCAAGAACAGGTGGAGTAGGCGGAATTCCTGCTTGCTCAGCATCAGCGGCACGCCCGCCAAGGTGGCGGTACGGGCGAGGGGATCGAGCGCCAGATCGCCCGCGTCGATGGTCGCCGCGCGGGTGCCCTGCTGGCGGCGGAACAGGGCGTTGAGGCGCGCGAGCAGCTCCTCGAAGCGCACCGGCTTCACCACGAAATCGTCGGCGCCTGCATTCAGCCCCTCGACCTTGTCTTGCCAGCTGCCGCGCGCGGTGAGGATCAGGATCGGCGTTTCGAGCCGCTGGTCGCGCCAGTGCCGCAGCAGATCGAGCCCGCTGCCATCGGGCAGACCGAGATCAAGGATCACGGCGGCCATGCGGTCCACATCAGGCCAATCCTCGGCCTCCGAGCGGCAGGTGGCAAGTTCGACCGCGAAATCGGCCGCGCGCAGCCGCTCACTCAAGCGTCGGCCGAGTTCGGGGTCATCTTCTACAACGAGGAGGCGCATGGCGTGCCGGTCCCTTTCCGCCGCCGGTAATGAGCCATGAAACTGACAAGAAGCTGCCAAACTGGCAAGTTATTGTCAGCTTCACCGGGCAAAGGAGTGGGCATGACACCGCACCTCATCGCCCGCCTTGCATCATTGGCCGTGCTCGCCGCCATGGGCGAGCGGCTGAATGCGGTGATGGCGGATTTGCCGCCGGGCGTCGAAGGGGGCCTCGCGCCGATCTCCACGCCGCTGTCCGAGATGTTCATGTTCACCCTTGAGGGTCCGCAGACCCTCGCTGAAAAGCGCCGGGTGCTGGATTGGACGATCCGCCCTGCGCTGCGCACCGTGCCGGGGGTTGCCGACGTCAATTCACTCGGTGGCTATGCCGAAACCTTCGAGGTCGCGCCGGATAGTGCGGCTTTGGCCGCAGCCGGTCTCAGCACAGCCGATCTTGCCGCCGCGATCGAAGCCAGCAACCGCAATGATGGCGCAGGCCGTCTACGCAGCGGCGAGGAAGCCCTGATCGTCCGGGCGACCGGCGCGATTCGCAATCTCGATGATCTGGCGGCGGTTGTCGTCCGCGCATCAGATGGCGCGGTGGTTCGCGTGGGCGATGTTGCTACAGTGCGCTCGGGCAGCCTGACGCGTTACGGCGCGGTCAGCAAGAACGGCACAGGCGAAGCGGTCGAGGGGCTCGTCATCGCCCTGCGCGGCGCGGATGCGGCCAAGGTGGTCGAAGGTGTCAAAGCTCGGCTCGACGAAATCCGCCCAAGCCTTCCGCCGGGCATGACCGTGAATGTGTTCTACGACCGCTCCGATCTCATCACCCGCGCGGTCGGCACGGTGGAATCCGCACTGCTTGAAGCAACCGTGCTGGTGGTCATCTTGCTGCTGCTGTTTCTGGGCGATGTGCGCGCTTCGATCATCGTCGCGCTGGCCTTGCCGATGGCGGTGCTTCTGACCTTCATCTTCATGCGCGCGATTGGCCTCACCGCCAATCTGATGAGCCTTGGCGGCCTCGCCATCGCGGTCGGCATTCTGGTCGATGGCGCGGTGGTGGTGGTCGAGAATGTCGTCGAGCGACTGTCCGATCCCAAGCACGCATCTTCCAGCAAGCTCCACAATGTCTTCATGGCCGCTGCCGAAGTCGCCAAGCCAGTGACCTCGGGCCTTGCGATCATTGCCATCGTGTTCCTGCCGCTGCTCACGCTGGAAGGGTTGGAGGGCAAGCTGTTCGGCCCCGTGGCGCTCACCATCGTATTGTCGCTGGCCTCGGCGCTGGTGCTGTCGCTGACGCTGGTGCCGGTGCTTGCCTTCTACCTGCTCAAGGTGAAGGTCGATGCGGACGGGCACCATCACGAACCCTGGCTGATGCGCCAGATTTCGCCGCGTTATCATGCACTGCTGGAAAGCGCGTTTGCCCGCAAGGCCCGCGTGTTCACGGTCGCGGGGATCGGCCTCGTGCTGGCGGGTGCGGCTTACACGATGACGGGCAAGACCTTCCTGCCGGTGATGGATGAAGGATCGGTGATTGTGCAGCTGACCAAGCTGCCGTCGATTGCGCTCGACCATTCGGTTGAGGGGGACATGAAGGTCCAGCGCGCAATCATGCAGCAGGTGCCCGAAGTCGAAGCGGTGATCGCCCGCGTCGGATCGGACGAACTGGGGCTTGATCCGATGAGCCCCAACGAGACCGACAGCTTCCTCCAGCTGCGCCCACGCGAAGAATGGCGCGTGTCGGACAAGGAGTGGCTGGTCGATGAGCTGCGCAAGGTGATGGAGCAGTTTCCCGGGATCGAGCCGACCTTCACCCAACCCATCGAAATGCGCACCGCAGAAATGCTGACCGGCGCGCGCGGCGATCTGGCGATCAAGCTGTTCGGCCCCGATGCTGCCGAGCTTTCGCGGCTCGCCGGGGCGATCCAGACCCGGCTTGAGGGGATCGAAGGCACCAGCGAGGCGATGACGGTTGCCAATGACCGCGTCGACTACCTGCTGGTCGATATCGACCGCGTGGCCGCAGGCAGGGTCGGGATGCCGGTATCGGACTTGCAGGACATGATGCGCGGGCAGGTGGAAGGGGTGCGCGCCGGGATGGTTGCGGACGGCGTGCGCCGGGTGCCCATAGTGCTCAAGGGCAACGGAGGCGGCGAAGGCGGCGGAGGCGGCCTCGACGTTCAGCAATTTGCCGATCTTGTCTATCGCTCGCCCAGCGGCCAGTTGGTCCGCGCAAGCGACGTCGCTACGGTAGTTCGGTCTGAAGGGCCGGTGAAGCTCGAACACGAGAACGGCTCGCGCTATGCCATGGTGCAGGCATTTGTTACCGGGCGCGACATCGTCAGCTATGTCGATGACGCCAAGGCTGACATCGCTGCCAATGTGCCCTTGCCACAGGGCTACCGGCTTGAATGGGGCGGGCAGTTCGAAAACCAGCAACGTGCCTCGGCCCGGCTTCTGATCGTGCTGCCAGTAGCGATCGCGCTGATCTTCGCCGTGCTGTATCTCAGCCTTGGATCGGTGCGCGCCTCGCTGCTGATCCTCACCAACATTCCGTTTGCGGCTGTCGGCGGGATGATCGCGCTGGCGCTCTCTGGAGAGTATCTCTCGGTGCCAGCCTCAGTAGGCTTTATCGCCCTGATGGGGATCGCGGTGCTGAATGGTCTCGTCATGGTCACCTATTTTCGCCAGTTACGCGAAACCGGAATGTCGCTGGCGCAGGCCGTGCGGCGCGAGGCGGAACGCCGCCTGCGGCCAGTGCTGATGACCGCCAGCATCGCCGCTTTCGGTCTTGTGCCCTTGCTGTTCGCCACCGGGCCCGGGTCGGAAATCCAGAAGCCGCTCGCCATCGTCGTGATCGGCGGTCTGGTGACGGCAACCCTGCTGACACTGGTGCTACTTCCGATCCTCTACGAACGCTTCGGCGAAGGGCCCCAGGACCGAGCGGACGAACTGCCGGATGCCGACAATCCGGAGATTTCGGCATGATCCGCTCCGCCTATCTGATCGCCCCGCTTGCGTGCCTGCTTGCTGTCCCGCTTGCAGCAGAGCCGGGCCTCCCCCCGGTCGAAACGGTTCAGCGTGCGCTAGACGAACACCCCAGTGTCATGGCTGCTCATGCCCGGCTCGAAGCGGCACAGGCACGGGCCGATGCCACACGCAAAGGCTCTGCCGAGTTCTCTGTCCAAGGCAGCTACACCCGCCGGGATGTCAATGGTGGCAACCAGTTCAATGAATATGACGTGCAGCTCAGCCGCCCGATCCGCTTGCCCGGCAAGGCCCGGCTCGACGGCGATATTGGGCTCTATGGAACCGAGGTTGCAGCAAACGTGGCCGAAGATGCCAAACACGAAGCCGCGCTGCTGCTGGCCGCCTACTGGTTCGATTGGCTGTCGGCCTCGGTGCAGGCCAACATCGATCAGGCCGCGGTGAGCAATTACGAAGCGGCGGTGGCTGCGGTGATACGGCGACGCAGCTTGCGCGATGCCTCGCAGCTTGATGTTGATCGGGCAGAGGCTGCGCTGGCGGATGCGCGGCGATCGCTGGCGCAGTCATCGGGCCTTGCGACGCTTGCGCGCACACGGCTCGAAGCGCAGTTCCCGGCCTTGGCCTTGCCAGTCAACGCGCCCGAAGTCCCACGGCCTGACATGGTAGATGCGCGTCTGTCGCAGCTCGGCGATATGGTGGTGGTCAATAGTCACATGATCGCTGCGGCCGAGGCCGAAAGTGCTCGAACGACCGCAATGGCCAGCCGTGCACAAGCTGATCGCATCGCCGACCCTACTGTGGGCCTCAGAGTGTTTTCCGAGTTTGGCGGGCTTGAGCGCGGTGCCGGCGTGGTGATCAGCATGCCGCTGGGCGGGGGGGATCGCCGATCTCTTGCCAGCGAAGCCAGCGCCGGCGCCTCTGCCGCAAGGGCGCAGGAACAACTGGCGCGCTTTGACGTGTCCGAAACCGCCGAGGCGGACGTGACCGAAGCCCGTTTCAGGATCATCACCTGGCAGCGGGGGCGCGAAAGCGTGGAAGCCCAGATGGCCGCGCTCGAGAAGCTGCGGCGCGGACATCAACTGGGCGAAATCGACCTCGCCGATCTGCTGTTGGGCGAGCAGATGGTCCACGCCGCTTTCAGGATCGAGGGTGAGGCCCGCGCCGAAGCGATGCGCGCCATCGCCAAGCTGCGGATCGATGCCCATGACCTCTGGCTCGGGGATTGAAGTGCATAAAATCCTTGGCATCATTCCGCCGCCGCTTGGCCATTCTGCCCCGAGCATCGTGCCGCAGAATTGGCGGCAGGGCGTCATTCTCAGTAGATTCCGGCCCTGCACCTTGCGCACGCCAATCCCTATTCACGCAGCGGAAAGGCCGGTTGGTTGGCTTGCGTGGAGCAGGCTTCGCCCGCGCGCGCGTGCTCGCACCCGCCGGTCAGTCGAAACCGCTGGCCTTTACGAAGGTCGCAACCGGACGACCAAAGCGCTGCAATGGACGGCAACGCCGGTTGATCTGGTGTTCGGATCGAACTCGGAATTGCGCGCCGTTGCCGAAGTCTATACCTCTGATGATGGCATGGACAAATGCACCAGTGATTTCGTCGCTGCATGGGTCGCGGTGATGAACCGCGATCGCCGGTTAGGCCGCGGCCTTGAGGCAAACCCGTCCGGGCATTTAGGCGAAGGAGCACAAGGCAATGGCATCAGCAAGCCCGCATCCCGATGATCCGCACTATGTCCACCGCACGGGCTGGCTCAGACCGGCAGTGCTTGGTGCGAATGACGGGATCGTCTCGGTCTCCTCGTTGATTCTGGGTGTGGCGGCGGCCACGCCCGATCAGGCAGCCATCCTTGTGGCTGGCGTCGCAGGCCTCGTGGCGGGCGCGATGTCGATGGCGGCGGGCGAATACATCTCGGTGTCGTCTCAACGCGATTCCGAGCAGGCCGATATCAGCCGCGAACAGCAGGCATTGGCCAACACCCCGGAGCAAGAGCTGGAAGAACTCGCAGCGATCTACCAGGGGCGCGGCTTGAGCGCCGAGACGGCTGCGATCGTGGCGAGAGAACTGTCCTCGCGCGATCCGCTCGCGGCTCATGTTCGCGATGAATTGGGCTTGTCCGATCACCTTGCTGCCCGCCCGCTACAAGCCGCGCTGGCATCGGGGGCGACGTTCAGCGTGGCAGCAGCGGTTCCCGTTCTGGCCGCATATCTGGCCCCGGCATCGACCGTGATCCTTGCAGTGGTTATCACATCGGTTGTTTCGCTGGCGATCCTCGGCGCGCTCGGTGCCAAGGCCGGTGCTGCGCCACTGGTGCCGGCGGTGCTGCGCGTAATGGGCTGGGGCATCTTTGCGATGGCTATCACAGCGGCGGTAGGCTGGTTGTTCGGGGTCAGCGTCTGATGGGTTTTCCTTCAAGGAGGTGATTATGAATGAAAACATTACCCGGCAGCGTTACGCGCCTATCTCGATCATCCTGCATTGGGCGATGCTGCTGCTCATTACGGGCGCCTACGCGTGCATTCTGCTGCGCGAAAGCTTCGAGCGCGGTAGCGACCTGCGTGAAGGGTTGAAGACCTGGCATTTCATGCTCGGGCTAACCATCCTGTTGTTGGTCGTTGTCCGGATTGCCGCGCGGATCCTGACAGCAAAGCTGCCGATTACGCCGCAGCCGCCAGCATGGCAGACGCATCTGTCGAAGGGTGTGCATTGGGGGCTGTATGCGTTCATGCTGGTAATGCCGCTGCTGGGCTGGACCATCCTCAGTGCCGAAGGGAAAATCATCCCATTTTACGGGCTAGAGCTGTTTCCGTTGGTGAACCCGAGCAAGGCCCTGGCCGAGCAGGTGCAGGAGATCCACGAAACCATCGGCACCATTGGTTATTACCTGATCGGCCTGCACGCCGCAGCGGCGCTGGTGCACCACTATTTCTTCAAGGATGATACCCTGAAGCGCATGCTTCCGGGCTTCCGCCAGGTCTGATGGCTGCGCTGCACAGCCTATGAGCGAGACGATTGACAGGTTGAAGGTGCATCAAAGCCGCCATTCGCCTTCCCACCCATCAGCAGTCATGAGCAGGGCTGATTCGCAATCCCGAAAACGGTCTGACGGCTTTACCTCGCTTCTGGAAAATTCCTGCCGTTCAGGAAACGACCCCGTTTCAGACATAGGCGGGTCA
>DAIQNP010000112.1:0-8255 GCA_036788335.1 Erythrobacter sp. | reverse complement strand
CGCAACGAGGCCGGAAAGCCGCGGCACAGGGTCGTTGCCAATCTCGGGCGCATCGATGGCATGGAAGACGGCCACCTCGACGCGTTGATCCGCGGTCTTTGCCGTGTGACGGGTCGCGATGAGCCTGCGAAGCTTGAGATCAGCCACGCTCCGGCCCGGGCTTTCGGGGATGTGTTCGCGCTGCACGCGCTGTGGACGGACCTTGGCTTCGACCGTGCCCTTGGCCGGGCCTTGCGCTCCGGCAAGCGCAAGCTCGATATCGAGGCTCTGGTCCGCGCCATGGTCTTCAATCGCCTCTGCGAGCCCACCAGCAAGCTTGGCTGCCTGCGCTGGCTGGACACCGTCGCCATGCCTTCGATGCCCGAGGGCGTGACCCACCAGCATCTGTTGCGCGCCATGGATGCGCTGATGGACCATGCCGAGCGGGTCGAGATGGAACTCGCAAAACAGATCCGACCGCTGGTGGACAGGGATCTGTCGATCATCTTCTACGATCTGACCACCGTGCGCATCCATGGCGAGGGACATCTCGAGGACGACATCCGCGCCTTCGGCATGAACAAGGAAATGGGCGGCATTGCCCGGCAGTTCGTCCTGGGCGTGGTCCAGACCGCCGATGGCCTGCCGCTCATGCATACCGTCCATCCGGGCAACGTCGCAGAGACCAAGACCCTTCAGGGCATGCTGGCGACCGTGCTGGCGCGCTTCCCGATCCAGCGCGTCATCCTGGTCGCCGACCGCGGGCTGCTGAGCCTGGACAACATCGGCGAGCTGACCGCGCTGGCGGATCAGGGAGGCCGACGACTGGAGTTCATCCTCGCGGTCCCTGCGCGGCGCTACGGCGACCTGATCGAGACCTTCCGGAACCTCGCCTTCGATGACGAAGGCCTTTCGGAAAGCGCCTTCGCCGGCCACCGCCTGATTGTCGCGCACGACCCCCTGCGGGGCGCTGAGCAAGCCGAACGGCGCAGTGCCCGCATCGCAGAGCTCGACGCCATGGCCGAGAAGATGGTCGGAAAGCTCGACGCCCAAGATGCCGGGCAGACGGCCAAGGGGCGTCGCGCCTCGGACCGCGGGGCCTACAGCCGCTTTACCCGGGCTGTCGCCGAGGCTGAACTGACGCGCTTCCTCAAGGCCGATTACACCGCCGATCGGTTCAGCTGGTCAGTCGACCAGGACGCCGTCGCCCAAGCCGAGCTTTTCGACGGAAAGCTGGCGCTGATCACCAATGCGCCCGACCTGACGCAGGCCGAGGCCGTCGCGCGCTACAAGGCCCTGGCCGACATCGAGCGTGGCTTCCGCGTCTTGAAATCCGACATCGAGATCGCTCCGGTCCATCACCGCCTGCCCGACCGGATCCGCGCACACGCCCTGATCTGCTTCCTCGCCCTCGTGCTCTACCGCGTCATACGCATGCGGCTGAAGGCCAAGGGCCACGGTGCCAGCCCGCGCACCGCGCTCGACCTGCTGGCCCGTATCCAGCGCCACCAGGCAAAAATCGGTGAGCGCTCGGTAGAAGGGCTCTCCACAACAACACCCCAACAGCTGGAGCTTCTCGACGCCCTGAACCTGCCCAAACCCGCCTGACAGTCCACGCGTAGTCACAAAATGGCGAATCTCGCCATAGTGAAATCAATCGCTTACCGGTTTTGCTGTCGAACTTCGGCTCGCCGGCAACGGGCGTTTCGGTGTACCGCCCAAGGCGGGGATTCGGCGCAGTGTCAGTCATACCCCATGGTCGCCAACTCGCCTTATTAAAGCAATTCTGTTATATCTTTAATTGCGGGCGTGGCTGTTAAAGCGGCCTTTCCTTGGCCGTGTCTGGGCTTCTCCCACCCCGCCGTGCCTTGGCGCGCCGCGGTCGGTGGCGATGAACCGCTCCAGCATGGGCACGATCAGCCAGGCGGGCGGGATCGGTGGGCGCGCCGTCGAGTAGGATCTCGCCGCTGTCGGGTCGTTCCAGCCCGATCACGCATTTCGCAATCGTGGTGCGCCAGACACGGCTTTCGACTTGCATATCGTCCAGCACGATCTCGGCCCGCCAGACAAGCTTGCGCGGCGTGTTGCGGTTGCTCAGCAAAGCTTGAAGCTCAGCGCGGTCAGCGGGGCCAAGGTAAAGGCAGATGTCGGAGTGTTTCATCCCCCGACAATGCCACAGCGGGGCGCCGTCGGGAATCCTAAGTCAGGTCAGAACACTAGGTAGGTTCCGAAAGTGAGGCACACCTCTGCAAGATCGCTGAGAGATCAAGAACCAAGAGGGGTCGGACCCTTGACCCGCCTCCACTATTGATCACGCATTCGCTCACATCATGGCCAATGCTGGCATCTTCTGCCTGGTAACGGTGTGGCTGCACTGAATGTGCATCCACGTCGGAAACATTGAAAATCGATCCTACCCTGTCCACCATAATCCCGTACTTCGCTCCTTCGCTCGAGAAGATCATAAGCCGCGTCGAGCTCGGCGGGATGGGATCAAGACCATAGAGACGGCGCGGATTGATGATGGGAATCAGATCGCCACGCAGGTTCACAATTCCCTCGATGAAGCATGGAGCATTTGGTGGCCGGGCGACCGTGCCCGGAAAGTTCAGAACCTCGTCCACGTTCCGGATATCCAGCGCGAACTCACTCTGGATCGCAAACGTGATATAGGTCTTCATTCTTGTGCTGCGCTCGCGGTCAGCCTGGATCGATGCATCGCCCTCGCGGAAAACCTTTCCAAAGCCCTCTGCGATATCCAGTAGCTCAGGGTTTGTCAGAACCCGCTCATGATCGAGAAGCAGGACTAGTGTGGCGTCTTCCATGGTGAGGCACCCCTTCACCATATCACCGCGCCGCAGCCCAACTGGCGGAAACGGTGTGATGCCATTGTCGCGAAATGGCACAATCGCAATAATCCTGTCGACGACGAATCCCAGGAGTTCCTTTCCGACTCTCAGGACGATCAACTTGAATCCTCGCTCTGAAAGATCTCCGATATGCGTTGTAGCCGTTCCATTCAGGAACGCTCGGAGATCAATGACAGGAACGGTTGTCCCGCGCAGATCAATGGTTCCAAGGGTCCAATGCGTCCCAAGCGCAACATTCTCGATACCTCCGAGGTCGACGACTTCCTTGATGCAGCTCATGTCAAAGGCGCAAACGCAGTCACCCACGTCGAACGAAAGGCACCGACGTCGCTTGCTGAGGCTTGCCTTGGACAGTGCAGAGGCAAGGGAGCCCGCGACCCTCGGAATTCCATCCAGGTAGATCAACTTGCAAGGATCAAGGACCTGAACAGCTCTGCCTCCTTGATCCCGCATGAACACGCCATTGATGATTGCTGAGGAATCCTCAGCACGATCATGCAAGAAGGGGTAATGCTCATCACGCTTCAGGGTTACGACGTCGCCAGTCGCATCGACAAGCAAGCCGAAGAAATGCTTACCATGCTCGACTATTGCAATTTTTCTCCCTACCGGAGGAGTCGATGTTGGCGGCAGCCCGAGCAGAATGCGAAGATCCACGACAGGAACAACATGCCCACGAAGATTGAATACGCCACAGAAATAGTCTGGTGATGGCAGGATCCTTGTAAAGGATGTCGGTTCGTTCACCACCTCCTTCACGGCTCTGGCGGAAAGGGCATACTCCCTGTCGTCGATCAGGAAGGTTCCGAAGGCGAGCATGCCTTCCGCGCCTGAGGACGACTCAAGCAAAGCGGTACTGGATTGAGTCGAACCCACGGCCGCAACATGTCCCGCAGCAGGAACAGGAACATTCATTGGCGTGCTCCCAGTCTTGGAATTCTTCTGATCGTGAACTCACCGGTCGTACAGTCGATGAGGACCTTGCGCGCATTGCTGCCGCCAAGGTCGTCATGGAACACTCGAAATCCGGCCTGCTTGAGAAACTTCTTTGCGAAGACCGCATTGATCGACCCGACCAGCTGCGAGGGTGGGGTAGCGTCCGCCATGGTCATGTTGCCGCCCCCCGCAAGAACCACCTGGATCTTGCGACGGTCGTCAGGGCCTATCTCCATGAGTTTGGTGAGCGATCGGACAGCCTGGTCCACGTGACGCGCACCGATCTCCTCGGTGATCGTTGGCGACTGCGACAGGAGACAGTGCGCAAGCCCGAATATCCCCCTCTTGGGCCACATGAAACCTATCCCGATGCAGGAACCGAGGAGAGCATGCAGCGACTGGCCTTGCTTACCGATCCTGACCTCTCCGATCTGTGCATGAAGCTCCGACCGCTCGTTCATGCCGCCTCCCTGAACGGCGATGCCGAGGGGCGGTAGACAAATGGCGCGACAGGCTTGAACCCCGTCGAGAGCGACGAGAGCGACTCGGATTCGCCGATGATCAGAACGCCATTGGGGTCCATCGCGAGCTGAACACTGGCAAGAACTCGCTCCTGGTCCAGCTTCGAGAAGTAGATGAGTACGTTCCTCAGCAGGACGATGTCGAAGCCTTTCCCCGGTGGCGCGGGCGCGAAGAGATTATGTGTCTCGAACTTCAGGCGATCTCTGATCGACGCCAGCACCGAGTAGCCGGCCATCTCCGTGCCCTGAAGATAGCGGTCAAAGAGGTCTGGACGTGCTTCCCGGAAGCGTTCGATCGCGCGACCCGAGTACTGACCCTTTTGCGCGACCCCGATCACCCTGGGAGAGATATCCGTCCCGAGAACCTTGTAATCGAAGCCGGTCCCGCGCTCGCGGATGTCCTCAAGAAGAACTCCGGCGGTATGGGCCTCCTCACCGGTCGAGGCAGCTGCCGACCAGAGGCGCAGAGTTCGACCGGGATTGCGCGCACTCCACTCCGAGATGAACTCATCCTCGAGATAGGTCCAAATTCTTGGAGTTCGAAAGAAGTAAGTCTCGTTGGTTGTCATGCTGTCGACGAAATGCCGTGCCTCGCAGGGGTCCTTCCGAACGACACTTAGGTAGTCTTCGAAGCGCGTCAGGGAGTTGGCCAGAAGCCGCTTGCGCAAGCGGCTTATGAGCATCGACCTCCTGGTCTCTGCGATCGTGATTCCGGTCAGCGCATAGGTAAGCTGCAGGAACTCCGCAAAGCAGGAATCACTCAGCGTCTCGTCGATCTCTTGGGCCATTGCAACGGATCTTTCTCAGAGATGCATGGCGATCACGAAGCCATCTTTGCTACTTCCGACTTCAGCTGACCGGCGCCGACTGAGAGCAGTTCAGTCGACGACGCTATTGCCTCGGATGCAATTGCGGACTTCTCGGACGCCACCACGATTGTCTGCACGGCATCCGTGACGTCGCGGGCAGCAGTCTGCTGTTCGCGAGCCGCCACGGAGATCTCAGAGATCGAGTTTGTCGTCTTATCGATCCCGTCAAGGATCCGCTTGAAGGCCTCACCAGCTTCCTTGGAGATCTCACTTCCCTGGCCGACGCGTTTCACGGTCTCCTTGATCAGCTTGCTGATCTCTCTCGTCGCTTGGGAGGACCGTTCCGCGAGCTTTCGTACTTCATCGGCAACGACCGAGAAGCCAAGGCCATGTTCACCTGCGCGCGCCGCCTCGATGGCTGCGTTGAAGGCGAGGAGATTTGTCTGGTTGGCGATCTCGCTAATTACCTGGACGATCTCACTGATCTGCTCGGATGACTCGTTGATCAGTTGCATGGACTGAATCGACCTGTCGATTGCCTGGGCCCCTGAGTCCGCGGTCGCCTTCGTCTGCTTCGCAAGGTCATCGGAAGCGCTGCTGTTCTGAGCAATCGAATCGATCGACGCGCTCAACTCCTCGATCGAGGCGCTGATCTCCTCCGTTGTTGCACCAAGCGACTGAGCGCCTTCTGCCACGATCCCTGCCTGCGCAGAGATTTCAGCCACCTTCTGCGAGAAGTTTTCGGCGATGCGGGTGATTTCCCTTTCAAGCTCGACTTCCGTCGTCACATCGATCACGAAATTGACGATCCGTGTGACATTGTTCTCCTGATCGGAGATCGGGCTATAGGATCCACGCACCCAGACTGGCTTTCCTGACTTCGAGAACCGCTGGTACTTGCCGCTGTCCGTCTGCCCCTGGGCAAGTCGCTCCCAGTGCTCCATGTACTGCGGGCTTTTTGCATAGTCGCCGTCGCAGAGCATCCGGTGGTGTTCTCCCTTCAGCTCGGCAAGCGTGTAGCCCATCGTCTTGGTGAAGTTCTCGTTCGCATCCAGAATGATGCCCTCTGGCGTGAACTCGACGATCGCCATCGTCGTGGAGATCGCCTCGAGCTTGAAATCGAAGACCTGTTGCTTCATCTTGGTTTCGTTGATGTTCGTCTGGATGGAGACGTACTTCTCAATTTCTCCACTCTTGCCGAAGATCGGGTTGACCGCCAAAGAAATCCAGTACGGATCGCCGTTTTGATGGTAGTTGAGTATCTCGCAGTAGAACGGCACCTTCGAGTCCAGATTTTCGCGGATACTCCTGACAGTTTCGGGATCCGTGTGTTTCCCCTGCAGAATCTCGCCGGGCTTCTTGCCCCGAGCCTGGTCGACGGTGAAGCCGGTCATTCGCGTGAAGCCCGGGTTGACATATTCGATCAAGCCGCGCGCATCGGTGATTATGACGGAATTGTCGGTTTCGTTCGCCACTAGGGAAAGCGTTTCAGTGGTCTTCCGTGCGGCGACCTGTTCGGTGATGTCTGTTGCGAACTTGATGACCTTGAAGGGCCTTCCGTTGCCGTCAATGATCGGATTGTATGTCGCCTTGATCCAGAGTTCCTGACCGTCCTTTCCGAATCGGCAGTATTCGCCTTCCTGAAACTCGCCTTTCGCCAGGTTCTGCCAGAAGAGCCCATAGGCCTCGCTCTTGACGTAGTCGGGATCGACAAGCAGGCTGTGATGCTTATCCCTGATCTCATCAAGCGTGTACCCGGTGATGTCGAGGAAATTCCTGTTCGCCGACTGGATGGTTCCGTCGAGGGCGAATTCGATCATCGCTTGCGACCGGTCAAGGGCCGCCAGAATGCCGGTATTCATGCGTTCCTGGGTGACGTCGTCCCATTCCAGGACGTTTCCGACATAGTCGCCCGTTTCGTCGAAGATGCCGCTGACATTCAGGGCGAACTTGTAGTCGCCCACCGTGATGTCGGTACGGTACGGCAGAATGGATGGATCGGACAGCATCCGGCGCTGGTGTGACGGAGCCTTGTGGAAGACATCGATGCAGGTGCCGACCATGTTCGCCATGTCGACGTGCGGCCAGATGGCTGCGAACGTGTCTGCGCTTCGGCCCAGCAGTTCCTCGGTGGCCTTGTTGATCTCTTGCACGACCAGGTCGCGATTGACGGTCATCAGGGCGGCAGTTGAGTTCTGGAAGCCGGTCGTCTTGTGCAGAAGCGCGCGGTCGGCGCGCCTTGCGGCGGACACGTCCATTCCGAGATGAAGCAGTTTCGAAGGCTTGCCTTCCGCGTCGAGAACCTGGTTGAAGGTCCCGTCTATCCAGACCTTGTCCCCGCTCTTGCCGCGATAGATGTGCTCGACGGTGCGCCGTTCGCCCGAAAGAACCTGTGACCGGAACAGTGCGTAGCCAGCGCTTGATGCATGGTTCTCGTCGCACAGGGCGCGATGTTCCTTGCCGATGATGTCCTGTTCGTCCAGCCCCAGGGCGGCGGCGAACCCGGAATTGGCCGCAAGGACCGTTCCATCGAGGTCGAGTTCGAGAACGATATGTGTGCGATCGATCTCATCAAGCAAGGCCAGCTGCTCAGGGCGGAGAGCGTTGTTCGCGCCTTGATCGAATGGGGTTTTGGCGTTCATCTCGGGTCCTGTTTCCTGCGCCCCGCATGCCACGGAGCCCCAATATGAGCGCTGTCTTGCCCCGGAAACTGCAAACAGACGGTTAAGCCGACAAGGCAGACCACCGCGACCTGCGCGAATCTTGCGCCGTTCGTGCCGTCGGCCGGTCGCGGGGCAGGGTTGAAGGTCGCTTCGACCCGATATCACCTCATGCGACGATACCCGCCCGGTCTTGCCCCTGCGGTCTTGGCTGCCTCGGCCAGAGGCGCCGCCAGCGTGAGTAGTTCATCCTGAACAACGATTTCATCCGACGGTTTGCAGTTCCCGACGGCGACCGGCGCCCCGCGTGAACCCTCGGACGAGTGTGATCAGCCATACCAGCTGGCACAAGAACGACCCTCAGATGGCGCAGGATCATGCGGATGTTGTGACCGCAGCCGCACAGGACCGCGAAGAGGGCGTCGCCGGTGGTTCCCTTCAGCGGGCATCGGGTCAGGCGGCCGTCGTTTTTCATGTGGC
>DAIQNP010000111.1:0-8262 GCA_036788335.1 Erythrobacter sp. | reverse complement strand
CGCGAAACCTTCGGGCTGGAGGATCCGGCGATCGTGGTTTTCGCACAGGAACCCGGCACCAGCGCGTTCAACCCAGCCACCCTTGCAGCGGTTGACCGCTTCACCGATGAGGTCGCCAATCTGGACGGTGTGGAGCCGGGCGTCATCAGCATCGGATCGGAAAAGGCGATCCTGGCCACGGCGGCGGGCGATCTCGAAGCGCCCGAAATCATCAGTCCCGGCGCGATCGACCCTCAGGCCTCGCTGGCACTCTATCGGCAGATGCCGGCTTTGGCGCGGACGCTGGTTGCGGAAAACGAAGATGCGCTGATGGTGATCGTCCCTGTCAGCGATCCCAACCGCGCCGAGGAGGTGACCGCCGCGATGCGCGAACTCGCGCATGACCTCGCACCGCCGGAGGTCAGCGTACACCAGTCGGGCGTGGCAACGATGAACGCACGCCTTGCCGAACATATCGCGGGTGACACGAAAATCTTCCTGCCCGCCGCTTTCGTGGTGATCGGTCTGTTCCTGCTGCTGGCGCTGCGGCGTGCGCAGGCGATCATCGGCCCGATTGTGGTCGTGATCGGCGCGGCCCTGAGCGCGGTCGGCGCGATCGGCCTGTTCGGATCGAAATACTACCTCATAACAACGGCCCTACCTGTCGTGGTGATGGCGATTGCGGTGGCTGACAGCATTCACCTGACACTGGCCTACCAGCGTGCTCGCACGCAGGATCCGCACGGCACTCGGGCGCAGGCGATGAAGGCCGCCATCGACAAGGTGGCGCTGCCGATCATCCTGACCAGCGTGACGACGGCGCTCGGCTTTGCAGGCCTTGCGATCGGTTCGCCGATGAAGCCGATTGCCGACTTCGGTCTGGTCGGCGCGGTCGGCGTGATGGTCGCCTGCCTGCTGAGCCTGACCGTGCTGCCGCTGATCCAGATGCGGCTCGCCGATTTGCCCCCTTCGGTGGCGCAAGTCCCCATGCTCGACCGGATGCTGTCACGCATCGCCCGGTGGAGCGCGCTGCGTCCCGCCGCGGCGTTGGCGCTATCGGCGGTGGTGGCCGGCGGGGCAATCGTCGCCGCATCGCAGGTTGAATTCGATTACGAGCGACGCAACTACTTCACCGCCGGTGATGATGTGCTGATTGCCGACGAGCTGCTGGCGGAGCGGTTTTCGGGGGGCAACATCCTCGATGTCATCATCGACAGCGGTGAGGACGAGGCGCTGCTGACCGCCACCGCCGTGCGCCAGATCGTCGATCTGCAACGCCGGCTCGAAGCCATCCCGCAGATCGGCAAGGTCACCAGCTATGGCGATGCGATCAGCCTGATGCATGAACGGCTGAACGCGGCCCCGCCGGGCACGCTGCCCGACCGGCCCGATGCGCCCGCGCAATACATGTTCCTGTACGAAGCGAGCGGCGATCCGGAGGATTTCGACGCGCAGCTCGATTTCGGCAGGCGCCATGCGATGGTGCGCGGCTATCTGGAGAATGGCGAATATTCATCGACCAAGCCGGTTATCCAGCAGGTCAGCGGCATTGTTGAGGACTGGTCGCAAAAGACTGGACTGCAAGCCTCAATCAGCGGCCGGATGGCGGTCAATGACGGCTGGATGGATGCGCTGAAAGCCAGCCATCCCTTCACCATTGGTGCGGCAGTCCTGATGGTGTGGATCGCCACCTGGGTGCTGCTGCGCGGCTTTGTTCCGGCCACGATGGCGATGCTTCCGGTGCTGTCCGGGATCGTGCTGCTCTATGCCGCAATGGGTTTTGTCGGCATCGATCTTGCCCCGGCGACCAGTATGTGTGCTGCGATTGCGGCGGGGCTCGGGGTCGATTTTGGCATCCATCTGGTTCAGGAATTGCGCAGCAAGATTGCGCGCGGAAATGACCTGCTCGCCGCGCTTTCAGGCAATTACGTGACGGTGATGCGCGCCTGCTTTTTCAGCGCAGTCAGCCTTGGAGCGGGCTTCACCGTCGTTGCGTTGAGCGAAACGCCGGTGCTGCGCTGGTTCGGCCTGCTGATCGCCTTTGCCGCTGTCGGTAGCCTGTTCGGGGCGTTGATCATCGTGCCGGCAATCGCTGCGCTGACTTCGCAGAAATGGAGCCCGAAACAAAAATGGAGCCCGAAATATGCATAAGCTTGCTCTCATGGCGCTTGTCGCAGCCGCCACCGTATCTTCTTCCCTCACCGCATCGGCACAGGGGAACATGACGGGGGACACGATTGCCAGAAACATCGCCGACCGACAGAATGCCGATCCCCGCAAGGGCACGATCACTTTCGTGATGCAAGACAAGGGCCGCTCCCGCACGCGCGCCGCCAGGATGGTGCGCACCGAGACGAGCGCGACGCATCGCCTGCTGCTGGCCTTCGACACCCCCGCCAGCATCCGCGGCACATCCTTCCTAAGCTATGACCACAAGGCAGCCAGCAAGACGGACGAGACCTGGCTCTATCTTCCTGCCACCAGCCGCACCCGGCGCGTGCCCGCGTCCGACCGGGCAGACAGCTTCATGGGAACCGAACTGTCTTATGGCGATGTGAAGGACAGCTTCATTTTCGGCCTTGCGGATTACACATTCTCCTCCGCTGGCCGCGCCGACAACGGGCGGTACATCCTGAAGGGCACCGCCAAGACCCCCCAAATTGCGCGCGAGACCGGTTATGGCGGCTTTACCGCCGAAGTCGATCCGGCCACCTGGTTCCCGCGGATGATCACCTTCACCGATCCGGGCGGCAAAAAGTTCAAGACCATTGCGGTGCGCGGGCTCGAAAAGGTCGGCGCCTCATGGACGGCCACTGATTTTACCGTGACCAACCATCTCACCGGACGTTCGACCAAGGTCACAGTCTCCGGGCTGGCCAAGGCAGCAGGCGCGGACGATACGCTGTTTGATCCGGCGCGGCTTGACCGTGCCTCCGGCCGGATGCCGTGAGGCTGGTCGCTGCGCTATGCGCGCTGGCGGCGGGTCTGGGGGGAACTGCCGCCAGCGCACAAACCATCGATGGCGCGCTGATCGTCGCATTCGATGACAGCGGTCTGGCCAAGGCCAACCTGCTGATCGAGCCGGAGACAAACATTGCGATCGGGCCCGGCATCGAAGCGGTCATGTCGCTGCGGATCGAGGCCGCCGGGGCCGAGACCGGCACGGGCGCGCGCAGCGGCTTTTCCCCGATCTCGGCGCCGCTGGTGAAGGGCGATGATGTCCGTATCGAGATTGACGAGTTCTATCTTTCGTTCCCGGCCGGCGCGCTTGAATTCAGGCTCGGCAAGCAGGCAATCGCCTGGGGATCGATCGATGGCGCGCGGGTGGTCGATACGATCAGCCCGGCACGCCTGACCGAAGGGTTGGCCCGCGATCCGCGCCCTGATCGCATCGCCATATGGGCGGCGCGGATGCAGGCGATGATCGGCAGGGTGGATCTTGATTTCGTGTTCGCGCCCGACCCCACCGTCAACCAATTGGCCGAGCCCGGTGCAGCCTTCTTTCCGTTGGCTCCGCGCTTTCTGGCCGGGCTTCAGCCCACCGGCCCACTGCCCCCGATTGCGCGGCAAGATCGCGCCGACCTGATCGGCGATGCGACCATCGGTGCGCGCCTGTCTTACCGGCTCGATGCGACCGACCTACGGATATCGTTTGTGCGCGGGATTGATCAGGACGGCACCCCCGTTTTCGACGGCCAGCAGATCGAACTGCGTCATCCGCGCAGGCACACGATCGGACTTGAAACCGTCCGCCAGTTCGGCGCGGTGGTGGGCCGGCTGGAGACCGCCTGGACGCCCGATGCCCGCTTTATCGTAGCCGGATCGCTGGGAACCGAAATCGCTGAAGTCGACCGGTTCGTCGGCGGGCTAGGGGCGGATTTTTCCGGGCCTTGGGGCACTTATGTCAATGTCCAGTTGATCGCCGACCACGTCTCGTCCGAGCGCGCGCTTGTGCGCCCGGCAACCGACGTGATTTCCACGCTGCGGATTCAGAAGGACTTCGAGGATAATCTGCACACAGTGCGGGGCGAATGGCTGAATTCGTTTACTGACACAGATGGCCTTGTGCGCCTTGAATTCTTACGGAGGCTCGATGATCGCTTCACGATCTTCCTCGGCGGCGACATTTTCTACGGATCGTCGCGCGGCATATTCGGACAGTTTTCGGAAAGGTCGAGGATCCTCAGCGGTATTCGCTTCTCGTTGTGAATCGACCGTCGCGCGGCTCATGACCGGAACTTGGCGGGACGGCGAACGGCGAAACTTGGGATCAGTCGTCCGGAAAGCAGACGCTAGAAATAGGCTTCGCCACTCAGCCGTTGCGATAACCACCAGATGTTGCCCGCTGGGTCGCGGACACCACCCTGCCGATCGCCGTAAGGCATATCGGCTACGTCCATGATCTTCTCGGCTCCGGCATTCACCGCTCTCGCCACTGACGCATCGGCATCGGCCACATAGAGGCAAAACGCAGCCTTGCTGGGAGGAAACTGTTCGGAGGCCTCGCTCACCATGATGGTCGTGGTATCGAACCTCACTTGGCAATTCGCAATGCGCCCGTCCGGAGTGGTGCTTCGGCCAAGCTCATCGGCTCCGAAAGCTGCCTCCAGAAACCCGACATACTCACCTGCATCCAAAGCGAATATGTAGGGATTGATCACTGCGAAACCACTGGGAATATGCACGGCAGCTTCCTTTCATAACGTCGCTTTGCATTTCGACCTTTGCGATCAACCAGCCAGTTCAGTCACGACCGCTTCGGGGTCGTTTGCCGAACGGCAGCATTTTTCATCAACCGGTTGAAAGCCGCCAAGGTGCACGCCTGCACAGCAGCACAAAATTTCCTACTGCTGGGTTTCGTGACATCGCGGGGCATGATGGCTGCGCTTGACCTGCGATTTTTCTTTCACCACGCTGTCCGTCCGCCGGCATTATCGGGTTTTATCACGTTGTTACAAAACAGTTTTTCTTTATCTGCCAAAGTTGACAGGGTGTCACTTTTGTCCGCTTTTGGGGCATCCCCGACGGGTTAACCCGTGAAACGAGCGGGCAACCACCGCGACAGCGCCGGGACATAAGTGATCAGCAACAGTGCCGCGATCAGGGTCAGGTAGAACGGCATGATCGTGCGCACCAGCGTCGTCACGGGAATGCCGCCGACCGCCGAACCGACGAACAACACCGAGCCGACCGGCGGAGTCACCAGCCCAATGCCGAGATTGAGCATCATGATGATCCCGAAATGCACCGGATCTACCCCCACATCGATCGCCACCGGCAAGAAAATCGGCGTGGTGATAACGATCAGCGGCGCCATGTCCATGAAGGTGCCCAGCAGCAGCAGCAGGATATTGATGATCAGCAGCGTGAGCAGCGGATTATCGGTCATGAACCCGATCATGGCGCCGAGTTGCTGCGGCACTTCGAGCAGCGCCATCGCAAATCCGAAAGCCGTCGCCGCTGCAATGATGAACAGCACCATTGCTGCGGTGCGCACCGATTTGCCCGCAGCTTCCCAGAACGCTTGCCAGCCGAGGCTGCGATAAACGAAAACGCCGACCAGCACCGTGTAGAGCACCGCCACAGCCGAGCTTTCGGTGGGGGTGAAAATGCCGCTCAGGATGCCGCCCATGATGATCACCGCAGTCAGCAGGCCCGGCACGGCGAACACTGCTGCGCGGATGAATGCCCGCCAGCCGGGAAAGCTGCCACGC
This sequence comes from Erythrobacter sp., assembly GCA_036788335.1. GTDB lineage: Bacteria > Pseudomonadota > Alphaproteobacteria > Sphingomonadales > Sphingomonadaceae > Erythrobacter. The sequence continues at coordinate 2,569 of DAIQNP010000111.1, read as the reverse complement.
GGCAAATTGCGCCGCCGGGCAACCAGCCAGGTTGTGACCATCAGCATCAGCCCGGTGAGCAGGCCGGGAAACACGCCGGCCAGAAACAGGTCGCCAATCGACACGCCCAGACCCGACGCCGCCGAATAGATAATCATGTTGTGCGAAGGCGGGATCAGCAGGCCGACCACAGCGGCAGTCACCGTGACATTCACGGCAAAATCGGGCGGATAGCCTTTTTCCTTCATCAGCGGCACCATCGTCGAACCGATGGCAGACGCGCTGGCTATGGCCGAGCCCGATACCGCGCCGAACATCATCGACGCGCCAACATCGACCAGGCCCAGCCCGCCGCGCACCCGCCCCATCGCCGCATCGGCCACCCGCACCAGCCGCTCGGCAATCCCGGCGCGGTACATCAGATCTCCGGCAAAGATGAAAAACGGGATCGCCATCAGGGTAAACACGCTGATACCAGCGGCGACCCGCTGGACGGCGACAATCGGCGGAATGCCCATCACCGCAAAGCAGGCCAGCGATGCGCCCAGCAAAGCAAAAGCCACCGGCACACCCAGCAACAGCAGCACCAGCCCCAGCGCCAGCACGATCAACGCCGTGACCTGCCGCAGCCCCGCAGCGCGCGGCCCGAGCCGATCTTCGAGCAGGCTGATACGGATATGGAACCCTTCGTGCACCCCGGCAGCCGAGGCGAACATCACATACCAGATCATCAGCACCAGCGCCGCCTGTTCTGTCCATGACGGGCTGGAATCGAGCACGAAGCGACCGAACACCTGCCAGATGACAATCGCTGCCATAGCGACCAGCCCGATTGCCGCACAGCGGATCAGCAGAGCGTTTATCCGTGTCATCAACGTCATGGTGTGCGCATCTCCAGGATCCGGGCAACCAACGATTTCTGTTGTGGCGACGTGATGAACCGGCTCCACACCGGGCGCATCAGGTCGGCAAAGGGGGCCCGGTCGACCGTGTTGATCCTGACCGGCGAAGCTGCCAGCGCCGCCTCGGCCTCGGCCATGCGATCATCCCACAGCCGCCGCATTTCCGGCACCGAGCGACGCGCGGCCTCGCGCACCAGATCACGGTCGGTCTTGGGCAGCCGGTCAAAGCTGAGCTTGCTCATCACCAGCGCCTCGGGGGTGAACAGGTGATCGCTGATGCTCAGAAAGGGGGCGACCTCGTAATGGCGCGAGCTGGTGAAAGATGGCAGGTTGTTTTCGGCCCCGTCGATGACCCCTTGTGCCAGCGACTGATAGGTTTCGCCCAGCGGGATCGGCACGGCATTGGCGCCCAGCGCATTGATCATCGCCACCGACAGATCGGACGCGGGCACGCGCAGCTTCAGACCTTTCATGTCCGCTGGAGATCGGATCGCCCGGCGCGTGTTGTAGAAGCTGCGCGAACCGGAATCGTAGATCGCCAGCCCGATCAACCCGTGCGGTTCAAGCGATGCCAGCACCTCGGACCCGACGGCGCTGTCCACCACCCGCCGCATATGTTCCACCGAATCGAACACGAACGGCAGCGAGAACGGCAGGGTCATCGGCTCGATCGAATTGAGCGGTGCGAAATAGACGCGGCTGAGATCAATCCCGCCAAAGCTGGTGATTTCGAGCGTGTCGGTTTCGCTGCCGAGCTGCCCGCCTGCAAACATCTTGATGCCGAGCCGCCCGCCGGTCTGATCGGCCAGGAACCGGCCCATGTATTCGACGGCACGAACCGTGGGATAATCGGCCGGATGGCCATCGGTCGCGGTGAACAGCGCGCCCAGTTGCGGGCTGCAACCGGGAAGCAATGCGCCGACGGAAAGACCGAACCCGCCAACCAGCACCGCGCGCCGTGTTGGCCGCCGTTCCACTCCCAATACCTGGAACCCGTCGGTCATGTCAGTCATCCAGCGCAGTGAAGCGGAAATCGCGAAAAGCAGCCTCGCCCGGCCCCGCCGCATACAGTCCCGGTCGCAGCATCAGAAACCCGCCGCGCACATTGTGGTGATAACCAGAAACTTCCATCCCGCGATCGAACCGCACCCAAGTTTTCCCGCTATCGCCGCTGGTGTCAAAAGTGACGATATGCTTGCGATTGGTCACCCTTATCCGCATCCGGCGACCATGCGGGTTGGCGGGCCGACCGCGTTCGATCCCGTATTGGTGGGTGACAAACCGCCGCTCGTCAAAGCCGAGGCCGCAATAAAGCTTATCATCATAGAACAGCACCAGCCCGGCACGCCCGCCAGGGGCACATTCGATGTCGCATTCGAAGACATAGCTGCGGTCGCCTGCGGTCAGCAGCAGCGGCGATCCGGTCGAGGGCGCTTCGCCCTTGCCCGCAAGGTGCAACACCCCGTCTACCACCGTGGCACGCGCGTTCTCTTCGGGGCCGGGGCGGAACCATGCCCACTTGCTGCCCAATGCCAGCGGCGCGGTGAAATCGTCGCTGAGCGCCAAGCCATGGGCCACGGCGTCGCCGACTGCCGGTTTGGGGAGCGGCTGCGACAGGTCGCCGCCGGTCATGTGGAACCATCCGTCAGGGGTGAACTCCACCGGATCGAGCAGGCATTGCCGCCCCA
>DAIQNP010000110.1:0-8262 GCA_036788335.1 Erythrobacter sp. | reverse complement strand
CCAGCCGCACCGACTTCCGCTGGGATGACGAAGCGGGCGAGGCGGGATTGTTCGTGCTCGAAACCAACACCCAGCCGGGGATGACGCCGCTCAGCCTCGTGCCCGAACAGGCGGCGGGCTGCGGCATTCCCTATGCCGATCTGGTCGAGATGCTGGTGGGCGAGGCGCTGCGGGTGCACGCCATCAAACAGGCAAAGTCGGGAGGAGGCGCGCATGGCGCAGCAGATCCGGCGTAACGGCTCCACCGGCGTCCGCCGCGCCGCAAAGGTGCAGAGCCGCGCCGTTGCTGCGCGCAAGGCGCAGGGGCGCACCACCTCCTTCATTGACGCGGTGATGGGCATCCTGCCGTTCACCGCCGAACAGTGGAGCCGCATCTGGCTCGCCGTGATCATCGGCGGCGCGGTCGGGCTGGCCTTCGTCATCGCCAGCCTGGCAGGCGTCCCCGCGCTCGCCCGCACCGAAATCGCGCGGATCGCGGTCGATGCCGGGTTCGAGGTGCGGCACGTGCGCGTCACCGGGACCAGGCGGATGGACGAGCGGCAGGTCTATGCCCGCGCACTCGGTCGCCGCAAGAGCGCGATGCCCGAAGTCGACATTGCCGCGCTGCGCGAGGAATTGCGCGGGCTGCCGTGGGTCAAGGACGCGCGGGTCTCGCTGCAATTGCCGCACACGCTGGCCATCGATATCGTCGAGCGCACCCCGCACGCGGTGATCGCCAAGCCCGACCGGCTGATGCTGATCGATGCCACCGGGGCCGAACTTGCCCCGGTCAGCGCGGACAAGGCCAAGGGGATGCTGCGGATCGCAGGGCCGGGGGCGGCCGGGCAGGTCGAACGGCTTGACACCCTGCTCGCCGCCGCACCCGCGCTCGGCCCCAAGGTCGAGGCGGCCGAATGGGTCGGCAATCGGCGCTGGAACCTCACCTTTGGCACAGGGCAAGTGCTGGCCCTGCCCGAAGGCGAGATCGAAGGGGCCAGCGCGCTGGTGAAATTCGCGCGGCTCGACGGGCAGAACCGGCTGCTGGGCGGCAAGGTGCTGGCCTTCGACATGCGCTCGCCGCCGCGGCTGTACATGCGGCTGCCGGGCCGGGCCGACGCGGTCGAGAGTTTCGCGCAGGCCGCAGCTGCACAGGGGGATGAATAATGGCGTCTCGCGCACTGACCCGCACCGGCAGCACTGCCATGACCGCAAGGCCGCGGCTGGCGCGGGTGTTCGGCGCGGTCAATATCGGATCGTTCCGCATCTCGGCGATGATCATGGGCGAGACCGAAAGCGGCGAATTGCAGGTTTTGGGCAGCGGCCACCGCGCCAGCGCGGGCATCAAGCGCGGCTATGTCACCGACATGGCAGCGGCGACCTATGCCATCCGCGACGCGGTCGAGCGGGCGGAGAAGAACGCCGGGATCAATGTGCGCTCGGTCTGGATCGCTTGTGCCGGGGCAGGGCTCGCCAGCCATGCCGCCTCGGTCGATATCGAGATCGGCGGACGGCGGATCGAGGAGGAGGATGTCGAGCACCTGCTGATCCTCGCGCGCGAATCGATCCAGCCCGACGGGCGCACCGTGCTCCACGCCCAGCCGGCGCACTATACGCTCGACGGTGCGCACGGCGTTGCCGATCCGCGCGGGCTTCATGCCGAGCGGCTGGGGGTCGATATCCATGTCATGCTGGCCGACGGCGCGCCGGTGCGCAACCTCACCGAAGCGGTGCAGAACGCGCATCTCGAGGTCGAAGGCGTGGTCGCCGCGCCCGTGGCGGCTGGCCATGCCTGCCTGTCTGAGGAGGAGCGCGAACTGGGCGTTGCGCTGGTCGAGATCGGGGCGGAGGTCACCAATGTCGCGGTGTTTGCGGGCGGGATGCTGCTTGGCCTCAGGGCGGTGCCGATGGGGTCGGGCGACATCACCGATGCGGTTGCCAGCGCGTTCGGCATCCGCCGCTCGCAGGCCGAGCGGTTGAAATGCGTGTCCGGCTCGGCCATCGCCAGCCCGGCCGATCACCGCGAACTGGTGCCGGTGGGCGGCCCCAATGATGCGCCCGAAGGCAGCACCGGCGGCCCGCTGGCGCGCGGGGCGGACGACAAGAACCGGATCGTGCGCGCCGAACTGGTGTCGGTGGTGACCCAGCATCTCGCGCTGCTGACCGGCGAGATCGGCAAGGCGCTGCGCGACATGGGCTTTGCCGGAACCCGCGCGGGGCCGGTGGTGCTGACCGGCGGCGGGGCGGAACTGGCCGGGATGGCCGATTTCGCGCAAGGCGCGCTCGGGATGCCGGTGCGGATCGGGCGTCCGCCGCAGCTGACCGGGATGCCCGAAGCGCATCACGCGCCCGGCTTTGCCACGCTGGCAGGGCTGTGCCTCTATGCCGCCGAAGACCCGATCGACATCCGTTCGATCGGGGCCGGGCGGGGCGGGATCTACCGCGCCGGGGCCGACCGTCCCGGCGCTATGGCCGTGGCAGGCCGGTTGTTTCGCGCGCTGAAGGAATATTTCTGATAGCGGAAAGATGGTTGACGCCGCGTCCGCTGGTGTATGGGCGGCTTGGAGCCGCTGTGGATAAGGGTTAAGCCGCTATCAACCCGGCGGCATGATTATGTCACAGACATGTTAAGGCGGGGCATTACGGGCGACACACCCGGCTCCCGCACCTGGAGGACCAGCTGATGAGCATCAATATCGGACCCGCCGCCTCGGACGACCTGCGCCCGCGCATCACCGTGATCGGCATCGGCGGGGCGGGGGGCAATGCGATCGCCAACATGATCGATGCCGAGATCGAAGGTGTCGAGTTTATCGTCGCCAACACCGACGCGCAGGCGCTGAGCACCTCGCCCGCCGAACGCCGCATCCAGCTTGGCCCGGATATCACCGGCGGACTGGGCGCAGGCGCGCGGCCCGAAGTGGGCCGGGCCGCAGCCGAGGAAACCGTCGCCGAGATCGAGCGCGCGCTTGAAGGCGTCAACATGTGCTTCATCGCGGCAGGCATGGGCGGCGGTACGGGCACCGGCGCCGCGCCCGTGATCGCCGAAGCCGCGCGCCGGATGGGCGTGCTGACCGTGGGCGTGGTGACCAAGCCGTTCCTGTTCGAAGGCACCCGCCGGATGCGTGCCGCCGATGCCGGGATCGACGAATTGCAGAAGCAGGTCGACACCCTGATCGTCATCCCCAACCAGAACCTGTTTCTGGTGGCCAAGGCGGAAACCACATTCAAGGAAGCCTTCCAGCTTGCCGACGAGGTGCTCCAGCAAGGCGTGCGTTCGATCACCGATCTGATGGTGATGCCGGGCCTGATCAATCTCGACTTTGCCGACGTGCGTTCGGTGATGAGCGAGATGGGCAAGGCCATGATGGGCACGGGCGAGGGCGAGGGCGAAAACCGCGCGCTCGACGCGGCCGAACAGGCGATCGCCAACCCGCTGCTCGACGGGGTCAGCATGGCCGGGGCCAAGGGCGTGATCATCTCGATCATTGGCGGTGAGGACATGCGCCTGCTCGAAGTCGACGAGGCGGCCAACCACATCCGCGAACTGGTCGACGAAGATGCCAACATCATCTGGGGCAGCGCCTTCAACCCCGATCTGAAGGGCAAGATCCGCGTCTCGGTGGTCGCCACCGGGATCGAACAGGGTCCGGGCAGCGTTTATGAACGGCCGCAGTCGGTGGCGATGGGCCAGTCGCGCGCGCCCAAGCGTCCGGTGCTCGAACTGTCTGACGAGGACGGCTATGCCGCTGCGCCCGAACCGGCTCCGAAGCCGGCAGCTGCCGCGCCCGAGCCCCCGGTGCAAACGGCTCCGCTCGCACCGCCGATGGCGGCCGCGACGATGGCGCCGCTGACCCCGCCGGTCTATTCCGAAATCGACGCGGCCGAGGCCGGGGACGACGATGACGAGGACGAGGACGGCGATTACGCCTCGATCGAACCTTTCGACCTTTCGGGCATGCAGGCCGGCGACGAAATGGGCGATGAAGACGAGGATGTCGACGGCATCGTCGACCCGCTCGCCGGACTGCGCGGCGCGGACGCCGATGACGGCTTCAGCTTCGGCCCGGCGGCAACCACGCGCCGCCCGGCGGCACGGCAGGAAGACGGCTTCGACCTGAGCGGCGAATTTGCCGAATATTCCGAGGTGATCGAACCCGAAGGCCCGATACAGGACGATCTGCTTGCCAATGCCGATCGGCTGGCGGCCGATGACCGCCCGGTCGAAGCGCGGCTCGGCGGTCGCCGCCGTCCGCTGATCAGCGGCGAGTCCGCTGGCGATGGCGGCCCGGCCGAGGGCGCGCCGAGAGGCGCCTCCGGAGGCGGCAGCACGCTGTTCGAACGCATGGCCAACCTGTCGCGCGGCACCTCGCGTGACGAGGACGATGACGATGACGGCGACGACAGCGGCCCGGCGCTCAGCATTCCGCGCTTCCTCGGGCGACAGAATAACCAGTAAGCACGTAAGATGTGGGCCACGGTCCGGCCTGCCGCAATCTCGGTTCGCCGCAGGCAGCGGCTGGGATGGGTGGCGGTTCAGGCTGGCACGGGTAGGGATGGCGGCGTGACACACGGGTCGTCTGCCATGCCGCGTCCGGTTCGCGCTCTGCGCCTGCCGCTGATCGCCCTTTGCCTGAGCGCCGGGGCTGGTCTTGCCCCGGGCGGTGCCATGCCGTTGTCCGCGCAGGAGATGATCGCGCGCGAGGTGGTCCAGCCGCTCCCCACTGCCGAGGTCCAGCGATTGAACCGCGCGCTGGTGGCACTGGCCAAGGCGCCGAGCGATCGCGACACGCTGGTCGAGGCCGGGACGGCAGCGATGGAAGTCGATGATCTGGAGGCGGCGGTCGGGTTCTTCGGCCGCGCGGCGCAGATCGATCCGTCCGACCCGCAAGTCGCGCGCGGGCTGGGGACGGTCTATCTGCGATCGGGCCGGGCAGGGGAGGCCTTGCAGCAATTCGACCGCGCGCTGGCTTCGGGCATTGCGCCGGGCGAGGTGCTGGCCGACCAGTCGCTGGCCTTCGATCTGGTCGGCGATCCGGTGCGGGCGCAGGGCGGCTATGTTCGGGCGCTCGAGCTCGATCCCGGTAATGCCGAGGTGCTGCGACGGCTGGCGGTGAGCCATGCGATCACCGGCAACCGCGCGCGGTTCGAGGAAGCGCTGCGCCCGTTGCTGGAACAGCGCGATATGGCAGCCTTCCGGGCGCGGGCCTTCGGGCTGGCGATCCTCGGCGATCAGGACCGTGCGGCGGCGATCGTGGAACAGGTCATGCCGCGTGACCTGTCGAGCCGGATCGTGCCCTATCTGGCCTATATGCCCCGGCTGACCGCGCCGCAGCAGGCGGCGGCGGCCAATCTCGGCATTTTCCCGCGCGCGGCCGATATCGGCCGCGACGATCCGCGGCTGGCGCGCTTCGCCGCCGAATCGCGCGCCGACAGCCGCTTGCAGCCCGCGGGCGAGCCGCTCGGCCGGCGTGCAGCAGCTGCCCCTGCGGTCACGACGCCATCTGCGGCGCCTGCTCCGTTACCTGTGCCATCACCGGCACCAGCTCCGCTTCCGAATCCGGCGGCGTCTCCGGCAGCAACCTTTGCGGCTGCGCCGATCCCTGCATCCACACCGGCCCCGCTCCCGGCCCCGTTCCCGGACCCTTTCTCTGCACCGGCACCGGCACCGGCACCGGTTCAGACAGTGGCCGCGGCTCCCACGCCCGGACCGTCATTTGCGCCTGCGCCCGCGCCCGCGCCGATTCCCGCTCCGGTTGCGACGCCCGCTTTGGTTCCGGCTCCTGCCCCGGCTGCGTCGCCCGCTCCCGCGCGGGTGGCCGATGCCTTCGCCGATCTCACCACCGGCGCCTTGCCCGATCCCCGGGTCGGGGCGGGCGCGGTCGATCTTGCCCGCATTGCCATCCCGCGCGAAGCCCCGCCGCCGCCGGTCATCAGGCCCGCAGCCGAGAAGGTGGCGAAGAAGGAACCGCCCAAGCCGGTCCATCCCAGCCGGGTGTGGGTGCAGCTGGCCACCGGGCGCGACGCAGCCGCGTTCCGCTTCGACTGGCGGCGACTGTCGCGCAGCGGCGGCGACCTGCTGAGCGGGCTCACGCCGCACACAACCCCCTGGGGTGAGGCGCACCGGCTGCTGGCCGGACCGCTCGACAATCGCGCCAAGGGGCAGGCACTGGTCAGCGAGCTCAAGGCCAAGGGGCTCGACACCTTCCTTTATGTCAGCCCGGAAGGTGAAGTGATTCAGGCGGTTAAGTGATTTTTTCCGGCTCTCCACGGCTTTCTGTGCACAGGCTTTGAACAAGCCAGTTGCCTTCTCCCCAGCCGCTCGCGCGGTGCGCATTGCCAAGCACGGGGACCAGCGTCCATTCGTGCTGGCGATGAACCCGACACCGCTCCCCCGCCCGCTAGCCCCCCCGCTGCCCCCCGCGCTTCCGGCCTGGGCTATCGCATGAGACCGCGCGAGATGGATTACGCCGCCGAAGACGATGCCGCCCCGGTCGACATGCTCGCCGCCCTGTTCGAGGCGCGCGGCTGGCCGTTCGAAATGGTCTCCGACGACGAGATGAGCGGCGAGGTGCAGGGCAGCTGGGCCAATTACCAGTTGCGCGCGATCTGGCGGGCGGAGGACAATGTGCTCCAGTTCCTGTGTCTGCCCGACATCCGCGTGACCGAGGACAAGCGCCGCAGCGCCTATGAACTGCTGTGCCTGGTCAATGAACAGGTTTGGCTGGGACATTTCGACATCTGGTCGAACGGCGACGTGCTGCTGTACCGCCACGGCGCGCTGCTGGGCGATGACGGGCGGCTGTCGCTGGCGCAGGCGCAGGCGCTGGTCGAATGCGCGATCGATGAATGCGACCGCTTCTACCCGGCCTTCCAGTTCGTGCTGTGGGGCGACAAGACCCCGCGTGCCGCGCTCGAAGCGGCGATGGTCGACGCGGCGGGCGAGGCTTAAACCCACGGAGTGCACCTCATGATCAAGCAACTTTGCATCATCGGCTGCGGCAATATGGGCGGGGCGATGTTGGCCGGCTGGCTGGCGGCGGGGGTGGAACCTGCGCGCTTCGCGATCCTCGATCCCGCGCTGCCCGAAGCGCCGGACGGCGTGGCGCTTTATCGCAGCGCGGACGAAGCGCTGGCGGCAGGGCGGCACGATGCGGTGCTGCTGGGGTTCAAGCCGCAGCAATTGCGCGCGCTGGCGCCGGGGTTGCAGGGGCTGACCGGAAGCGGCGTGACGGTCTGTTCGCTGCTGGCCGGGATCACGCTGGCGCAGCTGGCCGACAACTTTCCGGCGGCGGACGCTCAGGTGCGGGTGATGCCCAACCTGGCCGCGCGGATCAACAAGTCGCCGGTCATCCTGCTGGAGCGCGGCCTTGCAGATGCGGGCCGCGATCCGCTGTTTGCGCTTTACGACATGCTCGGCACAGCGGTGTGGCTGGGTGACGAGGCGCAGTTCGACCTGGTCACCGCGCTGGCGGGTTCGGGACCGGGCTTCGTCTATCGCTTCATCGATGCGCTGGCAGGCGCGGCGGTCGATCTCGGGCTGGACGCGGACAACGCCGCACGTCTGGCGCTTGCGATGGTCGAGGGCGCTGCGGCGCTTGCGGCAGGGGCCGACACCGACCCCGGCACGCTCGCCGACCGGGTGGCAAGCCCCGGCGGCATGACCCGCGAGGGCCTGAACGTGCTCGACGAAGGGGCGGCGCTGCGCTCCCTACTGACCGCCACGCTGCGCGCCACCCGCGACCGAGGCACGGCGCTGGCTCAGGGCGCTTAATATTAACAGCTGTTAAGCTGAACCAATTGCGCGCTTTGCACGCCGGTTTCGCTTGAAATGTCGCTCGCAAAGACCGATATTGCCCATCATGGAGGGCGCGGCACTTCGCGCTCCTTGGAAGGATTAAAGGTTTCGCACATGGCTGACTGGAAAGACACCTCGCGCAATGCGCAGCGTTTGGGCGCCGTCCCCCGCGCCGGGGGCGATGTCGCCGGCCGCGCGGGTTATGATGCCCAATATGATCAGGGCCTGCGCAAGCATATGCTTGCGATCTACAACTACATGGGATCGGGCGTGCTGCTCACCGGCATCGTCGCGCTGCTGGCGTTCAGCAGCGGGCTTGCCGAAACCATCTTCACCGGCGGCATCCTGCGCTGGATCGTGGCGCTGTCGCCGCTGGCCATCGTGTTCGCGATGAGCTTCGGCGCCAACCGCTTCAGCACCGCCACCTTGCAGCTGATGTTCTGGGCCTTCGCCACCCTGATGGGCCTGTCGCTGTCGTCGGTGTTCCT
>DAIQNP010000109.1:5572-8326 GCA_036788335.1 Erythrobacter sp. | reverse complement strand
AGGGGCGTCAACGTGGTGTCTCCTGAGCCAGTCGGCGGGGCGGCGGGGGGGTGCCGCATTCTTCGGGAAGCATACGTATGCAGAGACGCATGAAATGCACGCGTTCAGGCCGTTGGTCCCACAAACCGCCCATAGATTGCGACTCTGCGTGCGTCAAACCGGCTGCGACATTCTGTTGGACGAAGCTGCACGGGCAAGCGGCAGGGCGTCGGGGAGGGGCCACACCTGCCGCGTTGTTTCCCCGCGCCAATGGCGCTACCGCAGCAGCGGGGCGAGACGATGCGCAAGCTGACCAAGGAGGATGTGCGATGAGCCCGCAGGACGCCGCAGGAGCGGTGCCGGACATGGCCGAGGAAGGCCCCCGCCCGGGCGAGCGCGGGATGCAGATCGCGCTGGTCGACGACGACCGCAACATCCTCGCCACCGTCTCGATCGCGCTTCAGGCCGAAGGCTTCGTCACGCGGCTCTATTCCGACGGCGAGACCGCCTTGAAGGCGCTGCTCGACAACCCCCCCGACCTCGCCGTGTTCGACATCAAGATGCCCAAGATGGACGGGATGGAATTGCTGCGCCGCGTCCGCGCACATTCAGCGCTGCCGGTGATCTTCCTCACCAGCAAGGATGACGAGAGCGACGAGGAAGCGGGGCTGGAACTGGGGGCCGACGATTACATCGCCAAGCCGTTCAGCCTGCGCCTGCTGATCGCCCGCATCCGCGCGATCCTGCGCCGCGCCGAACCGCTGCGCGAGGGCGCGGGCACGCCGGGCAGCGGCGAGCCCGGCACCGCCGATCCGGCGCAGGCCAGCATCGCGCGCGGCCGCTTGTTCATGGACCCTGCCCGCCATCACGTGACCTGGGATGGCCGCCCGGTCAGCCTGACGGTCACCGAATTCCTGATCCTCGAAGCGCTTGCCGCCCGGCCCGGCGTCATCAAGAGCCGCAACCAGCTGATGGACGCCGCCTACCCCGACGACGTGTTCGTCGATGACCGCACGGTCGACAGCCACATCAAGCGGATGCGGCGCAAGTTCCGGGTGGTAGACCCTGAATTCGGCGCGATCGATACGCTCTACGGCGCGGGCTACAGCTTCACCGATGGCTGAAAACGGCCGCAGGGCAGCAGGGGGCGAGCAGCTGACCGCGACCGGCCGGTTCGCGCTCACTGCGCGCATTCTGGTGGTCAACATCCTTCCGCTGGCGCTGATCGGCGGCGGGCTGTTCTACCTCGACAGCTACCGCACCCAGCTGATCAACGAACGCTTCAAGCTCGCCCGGATCGAAGCCCAGATCACGGCCGAGGCGCTGGCCGGGGCAACCCGCGAACGGCAGGAGGCGCTGCTGGTGCAGATCGGCAAGGAACAGCGGATGCGGCTGCGGATGTTCGATGCCGAGGGCGATCTGACGGCGGACAGCTTCGCGCTGGCCGCCCCCTCGTTCCGGTTCAACGACATCAGTGACGACGACTGGGAACAGCGCTTCGCCCGCTGGCTCGATCGCACGGTCGATGCGATCGTCAGCGCCGAATCGGTGACCGATTATCACGAACCCGAATCGCAGGATGCCGATGCCTGGCCCGAACTGCGCCGCGCACGCGAACTGGGGCTGTCGCAGGTGCGGCTGTATGACTGGCGCGACGGCACCCCGGTAATCACCGCCGCCGCGCCGGTCGGCTTGCAAGGCGCGACCCTGCTGACTGTCCGCAATGCGGTCGACATCACCGAAAGCGTGCGTGCCGCGCGCACCACCTTCGGGCTGGCGATGCTGCTGGCGCTCGCCGCCTCGGCGCTGCTCTCGCTGTTCCTCGCGCGCACCATCGTTACGCCCCTGCGGCTGCTGGCGCGCGCGGCGGTGCGGGTTCGTCAGGGCCGCGAACGCGAGGTCGAAGTGCCGCGCCTGCCGCAGCGCAGCGACGAGATCGGGCTGCTCGCCCGCGCGGTGTCGGACATGACCGGGGCCTTGCGCCAGCGGATCGACGCGGTCGACAGCTTCGCCGCCGACGTGGCGCACGAGATCAAGAACCCGCTCGCATCCCTGCGCAGCGCGATCGAGGCCCTGCCCCGCGTCGAGGACCCGGCGCTGCGGACCGAGCTGATCCAGATCGCCACCCACGACGTGCGCCGGATCGACCGGCTGGTGTCGGAAATTTCGGACGCCAGCCGGATCGATGCCGAAATGAGCCGCGCGACGCTCGACCGGATCGACATGGCCGACCTCGCGCGCGCAATCATCGGCGGGCGCGAGCACCGCGCCGAGAACGAGGGCCGCCGGATCGAATTCAGCACGCACGGCCCCGCCCCCCGCGTGCTGGGGGTGGGCACGCGGCTTGAACGGGTGATCGAGAACCTGCTCGACAATGCGGTGTCCTTCTCGCCCGAAGACGCGCCGATCGAAGTCGCGGTCGACAATGACGGGGCCTGGGTGACGCTGACGGTGAGCGATTCCGGCCCCGGTATTCCCGGCGACGCGCGCGACAAGGTGTTCCAGCGGTTCCATTCGCTCCGGCCCGAACAGGAGGATTTCGGCAATCACTCCGGCCTCGGCCTCGCCATCGCCCGCACCATCGCCGAGGCGCATGACGGAACGCTGACCGTCATCGACCGGCCCGACGGCAAGCACGGCGCCTGCCTGCAACTGCGCCTGCCCGCCAAGTGAGCATGCCGCAGAGCCTCCTGCTTCAGGCCAGCGCCGTCGCCATCGCCGGGCGGGCGCTGCTGATCGAAGGGCCGCCGGGCAGCGGCAAGTCCAGTCTGGCGC
>DAIQNP010000109.1:0-5562 GCA_036788335.1 Erythrobacter sp. | reverse complement strand
GATCGCGCATCCCCCGCCCAACATCGCCGGGCTGATCGAGCTGCGCGGCATCGGCATCCTGACCCTCCCCCTCGCACCGCCCGCCCCGGTCGCGCTGATCCTCGCGCTCGGCGGAGCACCGGGCGAACGCCTGCCCGAGACACTGGAGCAACGCGCGCTGCTGGGGCTGGCCGTGCCGGTCCTGCGCTTCGATCCCGGCACCATCGCACCGGCGGTGCGGGCCGAATGGGCACTGCGACTACACGGGCTGGCTCAGGAATAAGCCGTACCGTGCTGGTGCGGATCACAAAACAGGCTTCCCTTTAGCCGCGCCGGGCGCAAAAAGCGGCACCATGAGCGCCGCTGTTCCTGCCCCCGGTCACATTCCCGCCCCGGCACCCTCCCCGGGTCCGCCTCAGCGCCTGCTGCTGATCACGGGGCTGTCGGGCGCAGGCAAGTCGACTGCGCTGGCCGTGCTGGAGGATCTCGGCTGGGAAACCATCGACAATTTCCCCGTCCGCCTGCTCCAGCCGCTGGTCGCCAAGCCCGAGGAACCGCGCGGGCCGATCGCCATCGGGTTCGATTCGCGCACCCGCGGCTTTGCCCCGGCCGATATCATCGCGCTGGTCAAAGACCTCGCCGCGCGGCCCGACCTGGCGCTGACCTTCATGTTCATCGACTGCGCCGGAGCCGAGATCGAGCGGCGTTACAACGAGACCCGCCGCCGTCACCCGATGGCCACCGGCCGCCCGGTGATGGAGGGCATCGCCGCCGAACGCGAATTGCTCGAACCGCTGCGCCGCTGGGCCGAAATCGTGATCGACACCACTGCCTTGTCGAGCAACGACCTGCAGACCCATGTGCGCAACCTGTTCGGCGCGGGCGGACCGCAGGGCGCAGACGGGGGCGGAGATCAGGCCGCGCTGACGCTCACCATCTCCAGCTTCGGCTTTGCCCGCGGGATGCCGCCGCTGGCCGATCTGGTATTCGACATGCGCTTTCTCGACAATCCGCACTGGGTGCCGGCCTTGCGCGAACAGACCGGGCAGGACGCGGACGTGGGCGCGCATATCGAACAGGACCCGGCCTTTGCCGATGTCTTCGGGCAGATCCGCGCGCTGCTGCTGACCCTGCTTCCGCGCTACGGGGCGCAAGGCAAACCCTATGTCCACGTCGCCTTCGGCTGTACCGGCGGGAGACACCGTTCGGTCTACACCGCCGAACGCATGGCAGACCACTTGCGCGCCGCCGGGTTTTCGCCCACTGTCCGCCATCGCAATCTGGGATCGCGCGCAGCGGACGAGATCGAGCGGGAACGCAAGTGAGGGAAAAACCCCAATGGCGCCCCCGACAAGACCTTCGCTGATTACGTCGTTGTCCGGATCGTTGGAATTACCTAAGGCGCGTCGTCGCGCAGGCAATTAACGGACCTCTCTTCGCTCATGATCGGATTGATCCTGGTTACCCATGGCCGCCTCGCCGACCAGTTCGTCGAGGCGATGGAGCATGTTGTCGGTCCGCAGGACGGTATCGTCACCGTCTGCATCGGCCCCAATGACGACATGGAGCAGCGCCGCGCCGAAATCGCCGGAGCGATCCGCACGGTCGACAGCGGCGCAGGCGTGATTATCCTGACCGATCTGTTCGGCGGTACGCCATCGAACCTGGCGATCTCGCTGCTGGATGCAGGCCATGTCGAGGTGATCGCGGGGATCAACCTGCCGATGCTGATCCGGCTGGCAGGCGCGCGCAAGGCGATGGATGTCACCGCTGCCGTGACCGCCGCGCGGACCGCAGGGCGCAATTACATCACCATCGCCAGTGAATTGCTGGGCCAGGACGCCGGCCCCGCGCGGGCCAAGGCCTGAACGGAAAAACAGCCCGTGGGCGCAGCACGCGAAATTGTCACCATCGTCAATCGCCGCGGCCTGCATGCCCGGGCGAGCGCGAAGTTCGTCAACGCGGTTGCCTGCCTGCCCGCCGGAGTGAGCGTCACCGTCAGCAAGGACGGGCACAGCGCCGCCGGGGGATCGATCCTCGGGCTGATGATGCTGGGCGCGGCCAAGGGCGACGATGTCGAAGTCGTCGTCGAGGGCGAGAATGCCGAGGCGGTGCTGGAGGATCTGGCCGCCCTGATCGCTTCGGGCTTCGGCGAGGATTGACGCGGGCGTCCGCGGTCGCCAGCAGTTTCGCCCATGCGCAGGCACATCACCGGCTTTTCCAATCCGACCGTCAAATACCTGCGCAGCTTGCGCGACAAGAAGCACCGCAAGCGCGCTGGCCAGTTCCTGGTCGAGGGGCTGCGCCTGCTTGAAGACGCGCGGTCGAGCGGGCGCATGCCGCAAGTGCTGGTGATGGCGGAGGGGCGCGACAGTCACGACCTGCTGATGCGGCTCGAAACCGATGTCATGGCGGCGGGCGGCGAGGTGATCACCACCACGCCCGACATCCTCTCCAAGATCACCGGTAAGGACAATGCCCAGAGTGTGGCGGGCGTGTTCGACGAATGGGACACGTCGCTGTCGGTGCTCGACCGGACCGCCGCGCCGATCTGGCTGGTGGCGCAAGCGCTCCGCGATCCGGGCAATCTCGGCACCATGCTGCGCACCGGCGATGCGGTGGGCGCAGGCGGGCTGATCCTGATCGACGACTGCGCCGATCCCTTCAGCGCCGAAGCCGTGCGCGCCAGCATGGGCGCGGTGTTCACCGTGGGCATCGCACAGGCGCGGTGGGAAGAATTTCTGCCGTGGTTGCGCGGTGGAGCGGGCCAGTTGGTGGCGGCGAGCCTGCGCGATGCGGTGGCTTATCGTGGGGCAGCTTACCTGACGCCGTGCTTCGTGCTGGTCGGCAACGAATCGCAGGGGCTGCCGGAGGATTACGAAGCGGCGTGCGACCTCAGGGTGACGATGCCGATGAAAGGCCGCGCGGATTCGCTCAACGCGGCGGTGGCGGCGGCGGTGCTGGCTTACGAGGTGCTGGCGGGGGTCGAGGGCGGTGGGCCTCGTTAGCAAGGACCGCCGTGCGTTACGCGTTGCCGATGCACCACGGATCGGGATTCATGTCGACCGGCGGATCGGCCCGGCCGGGCTGCGGGAAGCGCGCCTTGAAGGTGAAGGCCTGACGGCTCGGTCCGTAGCGGTCGAGCATCCACAGCCGCGACAGGCCTTCATCGATGCTGGGACGGTGTCCCGCGGGCACCCACCACAGCGCCTGATGCGCGCTTTCGAAGCGGTGAAAATATTCGCGGCGGCGCGCCATTTCGGGCGTGTGTCCGCTGCGATAGACGTAGGCGAACAGCGCTTCGGCATCGCGCCAGACCGACATGTTCACGATCAGCAGCGGGTCGGGAGCGACTTCGAGATCGGTGGCATTGCCCGCTTCGCTCTGAAGCCGCCAGACGAAGCCGGGCGCGGTATCGGCCAGCGCGTTGATGCGGTCGAGCGCTTCGAAAAACGGCTGCACCCGATCATCGCCCTGGGGGGCAACGAGCCTGCCGATATTGATCTGCGCCAGCTCCCAGCCGGTCTCCGTTTCGCTTCCCATCAACCCCACTCCTGCGTCGATCCTATTCCGCGGCATCCTTGCGCGCCTCGAGCGCGGGCAAATCGTCCTCCACCCCGGCGGCATCGGCGGCGTTATAGCGCGGGGCGCTTTCCACCAATGGCACATCGTCGATCTCGCGCTTGCCGATGTCGACGCCCTTTTCTGCCAGCCGCCGCCCGGACGACAACACATTGCGCTCGAAGCTGCCGACGAACTTGTTGTAATTGTTGACCGCAGTTTCGAGCCCGCCGCCCACGCGCTTCAGGTGCTGCGCGGCGACCTCCAGCCGCCCGTACAACTCTGCGCCCATCCGCCCGATTTCGGCTGCCTCGCTCGCCATCTTGTCCTGCCGCCAGACCTGCGCGACCGTGCGGGCAATGGCAACGAGGTTGGTCGGGGTTGCCAGCAGCACCTTGTTGCGGAAGGCGAAGTCCCACAATTCGGGATCGTGTTCCAAGGCGGCGGCGACGAAATGCTCGCCCGGCACGAACATCACCACATAATCGGGCGCATCTTCGAACTGGCTCTGGTAGCTTTTGGAACCCAGCGTCTGGACATGATTGCGCATGGATTTGGCGTGGAGATCAAGGTGCCGCTTGCGCTCGCCCTCGTCATCCGCCTCGAAGGCAGCCTGATAGGCGTTCAATGACACCTTGGCGTCGATCACCAGCTTCTTCTGCCCCGGCACATTGACGATCGCATCGGGACGCAGCCGTCCGTCGGCGGTGTCCATCGACTGTTCGAGGTGGAAATCGGTGTGTTCCGCCAACCCGCATTGTTCGAGCACGTTCTGCAACGCCCGCTCGCCCCAGCGCCCGCGCGCCTTGGGGGCGTTGGTGAGCGAATTGCCGAGCCGCTGCGCTTCGCGCCGGACCTGTTCCTGTCCTTCGCGCATCGACTGGATCAGCCCGGCCAATTGCCCGAAGGCATCGGTGCGTTTGGCCTCCAGTTCCGTGACCTGCTTTTCGTAGCTTGCCAGCTTTTCGCCGACGGGGGACAGCAGCGCCTTGATCTTGGCCTCGCCCGCTTCCTCGGACTGGCGAAAGCGCGCCTCGGCCCGTTCGAGGAACTTGGTCTGCGCGGCTTCGAGCACCTTGCTGCCGGCGTTCTCGAACTCCTTGCGCATGGCTTCCTGCGCGCCCAGCAGCGCCGCTTTCTGTTCGGTGAAGGCCTTCTCACGCTCGGCCGCAGCGCTTTCGAGCGCGGCGAGGCGTTCGGCCAGCATCGCGCGTTCGGCCTGCACCATATCGAGCCGGGTCAGCAGCCCGTCGGCCTGTCCGGCGCGCTCCTTCAGCCCCGCGACCTCGATCCGCGCTTCGCCCAATTCGGCAATGGCGCGGGCGAACTTGGTCTCGCCTTCAGCCCCGGCAGCTTCGGCCGCAGCAAGCCGCGCGCGCAGGTCAGCCAGCGGGCGCGAGGCGAGGAACCAGCCAAACACGGCTCCGACGATAAATGCGCCGAGAGAAAATACTGCGGGGTCCATGATTTGCATCGCCTCCCAAGCCGCCGACGGATTTCTCCGCCGGCGACAAGGTGTTGGTACCCTAGACGCGCCAACTAACGTCAGCGATTGCCTCTTCCTCCGTTGCAAACCCGCAAGGAGAATAAGACACAATCTGGCCATTTGGCTCGATAATGAGCCAATGCGCCAGATCATCCAGCCAACACAGTGAATACAGCCTCATGGCCGCATCTCCTGTGTAGGGGCGTGAGTGATCGACAAGTCGTCTAGGAAGCCATGTGCAGTATGACGCGTTGCTCATCGCAAGGATGAGGACTACGCTTCCTGCAAAAGACTAAGAACTTCCTATCGAGTGAGCGCCACAGCGGAGCGAATCTCCGCATCCCTATTACCCGGATTCGGGATGTTGGAAATCTACCGGAACAAATCAGATACGCAAGTGGGTGTGGAGAAAAATTTCCTTGTCTCCAACGCGGGCCAAAATCTAGCAAGACGGGGCTAAAGCCTACGCTGCCCGGCGGATCTTCTCGAGCTTCTTCAGCACCATCGCCTTTTTCAGCCGCGACAGGTGGTCGATG
>DAIQNP010000108.1:0-8343 GCA_036788335.1 Erythrobacter sp. | reverse complement strand
GCTTTCGGCCACAACCGGCAGTTCAAGCCGGGGGAACAACGCGGTCGGCGGGGCGACGGTGAAGCCGCTGGCAACGAGGCGCGCGAACCATTCGCCATCGTCAAGCGCGGCAAAAGTCCGCTCCTCGGCCGCAATGCCGAGCTGGTCGAGGAGCGCCGCCGCCTTCTCCGGCACGACGGGCTGGATTGCGATGGCCAGATCGCGCAGCGCTACAAACAGCGTCTGAAGCACAGCTTTCATCCGCTCAGGATCGGTTTTCTTCAGTCCCCACGGCGCCTGTTCGTCGACATACTGGTTGCATGCGTAGACCGCCTGCATCCACTCCTCGATCCCGCTCGAGAAGGACAGGGCCTCGAATTCGTGCGGCAATTCTACCCCGCAGGCGGCGCGGACCTGATCAAGCAACGTCGTGTCCGCTGCCGCCGGGGTGAAGGTTTCGAGCCGCCCGCCCATGTTCTTGGCAATCATTGATAGCGTGCGCTGGGCGAGATTGCCGAAACTGTTCGCCAGCTCGGCATTGGCCCGTAGAACAATGGCTTCGGCGGAATAGCTGCCGTCCTGACCGAAGGCGACTTCGCGCATCAGGAAATAGCGCAAGGCATCCACCCCGAACCGCTCGGCCAGCGCCAGCGGATCGGTGACGTTGCCCAGCGACTTGGATTCCTTTTGCCCGCGGTTGAGCAGGAAACCGTGGCCGAACACCTTCTGCGGCACCGGCAGCTTCGCGCTCATCAGGAAGGCGGGCCAGTAGATTGTGTGAAAGCGTACGATGTCCTTGCCGATCAGGTGCAGGCTGGCGGGCCAGAAAGCGCTCATTCCCTCTGGCAAATTATCCGGATAGCCCAGACCCGTGAGATAATTTGTCAGCGCATCGACCCACACGTACATCACGTGGCCATCGCTGCCGGGCACCTTGACGCCCCAATCGAAACTGGTGCGGCTGACCGACAGATCGCGCAGCCCCCCTTCGACAAAAGCGATCATCTCGTTGCGGCGGCTCGCAGGTTCGAGGAAGCCGGGGGTGCGCAGCAGATCGAGTAGCGGTTGCTGATACTTCGACAGCCGGAAGAACCAGCTTTCTTCAACCGTCCATTCGACCGGGGTGCCTTGCGGCGACAGCTTCTCGCTCCCCTCGCCCTCGACCAATTCGCTGGCATCGTAGTAGGCCTCGTCGCGAACCGAGTACCACCCCTCGTAGCGATCGAGATAAAGGTCGCCCGCCGCCTCCATCGCCTGCCAGATCGCCTGACTGGCGCGGTGGTGATCGGGTTCAGAAGTTCGAATGAACCGGTCATAGCTGACATTCAAACCATCGCACATGTTGCGGAAATAGCCCGACATCTCGTCCGCCAAGTCGGACGGCGTGCGGCCCTGCTCGGCCGCCTTGCGTGCCATTTTCAGACCGTGTTCGTCCGTCCCGGTCTGGAACCGCACGCGCCGCCCGCGCAGCCGCTGGAACCGAGCGATGACGTCGGCCGCGATCGCCTCATAGGCATGACCGATATGCGGCCGCCCGTTGGGGTAGCTGATCGCGGTGGTGATATAGAACGGGGTGTTGTCGGGGTCAGCCATCGGCCAGTTCGCTAGCCGGGCAGGCTGCGACAAGCAAGGCGCCGATCTCGAAGGCGAGCATCCCGGTATCGAAATTGTAGACCGGCACCTGCGCACCGAGCGTGGCGAGTGCTTCGTGGCTGTCGATCAGCCTAGCACAAACGACCGGATCGGTGGCATGGCGCGCGGCTCGTGCGGTCAGCGCCTGGGCGAGGTCGAACACCGCCTCGAGCCGCTGGCGGTCGGCGCGGCCGCCGATCAGGCGTGCCAACTCGCCACGTGCGGCAAAGCCATTGTCGCCGTTCGCCAGTAGCCGCTCCATCACGGTGCCGACAGGGCCGAGATCCTGCGCGGCAAACCGCAAGGCCGAACCGAAGGACCCTTCGGCCGCAGCGATCGTGGCCGGATTGGCGGGGGTGCCATGATCCGCCAGCATCGCCGCCAGTTGGCCATCGTCCAGCACCGGGAAGCGCAGCATCCGGCAGCGCGAGCGGATGGTTGGGAGCAGGCGCGAGGGCCTATGCGTTACCAGCAGGAAGAAGGTGCCGGTCGGCGGCTCCTCCAAGCTTTTGAGCAGCGCATTGGCGGACGGCTTTTCGAGATCGTCGGCCGGATCGATAATCACCGCGCGTCGGCTGCCCAGCGTCGGGCGGGTGGTGAGCCGCCGCTGCATCGCGCGGATCTGGTCGATTCGGATGCTGCGCGCACGCTCGAACGGCTTGCCATCGGCCTGCGCGGCGGCGGCCTGCTTGTCTTTCGGACCGTAGGTGAGGACGATGATATCGGGATGCTCGCCGGGTTGCGGCACCCCGGCTTCCGCCACCAGTTCGCGCGCGGCGGCCATCGCGAAGTCGCGTTTGCCCAGCCCGCTCTTGCCCGCCAACAGCCAGCCGTGATGCATCCGCTCACCTGACAGCGCATCGCGCCATTGGCGCCATGCCTCGCTGTGGTTGGGCCAATCGGTCATGCGAGCGCGTCCCCTGGCAGGACATCGGAGAGCGCGGCCAGCACGCGCCCGTGAACCACATCGGCCGGAGCATCGCCGTCGATGCGGGCGAAACCGGCAGGATCGCGCTCGGCCAAGTTGCGGAAGGCGGCGGCAACGGCGCGGTGATAGTCTGCTGGACGCCCGCCGATCGCGTCGCTGGCGCTGCCGTCACGCGCAGCGAGTCGCTCGGCCAGCCGCGCTTCGCCGACTTCGAGCAGGATCACCCGGTCAGGGCGCAGGCCGGTGCAGCCGAATTCATGCAAGGCCAGGACGGCGGCATCGCCGAGACCGCCGGCTCCGCCCTGATAAGCGCGGCTCGAATCGACGAACCGGTCGCACACCACCCATGCGCCCCGCGCCAGCGCCGGGCGGATCAGGTGGGCGACATGATCGGCGCGGGCGGCGGCGAACAGCAGCGCCTCGGCCTCGGGCGTCCATCCTTCTCCCGGCGGAGCGAGCAACAGGCGGCGGATCGCTTCGGCGCCCCGCGTGCCGCCAGGCTCGCGCGTGGTGACAACCGCAAGACCGCGCGCCGCCAGCGCTTCGGCCAGCAGCCGTGTTTGCGTGGACTTGCCCGCCCCCTCCCCGCCTTCGAAAGCGATGAAGCGTCCGGTCACGAGAACCACCCAGCCACGCCGTTGACAATCCGCGCGAGGAAGCCCGCCTGCTTGACGGCACTCGCCGTCACCAGCGCGATCCGGGCCGGGGGTGTGCCGGGGGCGGTGATCTCCAATGTGGCGACCTCCTGCCCTGCTGCCAGCGGCGCGCGCAGCGGTCCGTCATAGCGCAGCGTAGCGTTCACCTTGCCCGAACTGCCGCGCGGCAGGTTGATATGAACGTTGCGCGTTGCGACCAATGGCACGCCGCGCGCGCTTCCGTCCTGCACCCGCGCCTCGGCGATCACTTCGCCCGCACGGAACAACCGGCGGCGCTCGAAGGTCGAAAAGCCCCACTCCATATATCGGCGCGCCGCCTTCGCCCGCACCGCACCGCGCGGCGATCCGGCGATCACCAACACCAGCCGCTGGCCATCGCGCTGGGCGGTGCCGAGATAGCTGAAGCCGGCCTCGTTGGTGAAGCCTGTCTTGATCCCGTCCGCCCCCGGAACGCGCCCGATCAAGGGATCGTGATTGGTCTGGGCGATGCCCTTGTACGCAAAGCCAAGGCGGCCGACGTAGTAGCCGAACTTGTCCGGATGGCGACCGATGAGCGCCCGTGCCAGCGTGACAAGGTCATTGGCGGTGGTAAAGGTGCGCCCCTCGTCGGGCCAGCCATTGGGCGTACCGAAATGGCTGTTGGCCATGCCGAGCCGCCCGGCGGTCTCGTTCATCGCGGCGATCCAGGCCGCCACCGATCCCGCCTGCCCTTCGGCCAGTACCGCTGCCCCGTCATTGGCCGAGACATTGGCGATGCCGATCAGCAGATCGTCAACCCGCACCCTTTCGCCTTGGTCGAGGAACATGGTCGAGCCCTTGCGCCGCCATTCGGCCGCTACCACCGGGCTCATCGCGAAGACCTGCGCCGGGTCGAGCCGACCTGCCTCGATCAGCTCGAACGCGAGGTAGAGCGTCATCACCTTGGTGACCGAGGCCGGAGCAAAGCGGCGGTCGGGCGCACGGGCATGGAGGACCTGTCCGCTGGTGATGTCGACCAGCAGCGCCACTGGCGCCTCGGCGGCGGTGGGGACAGCGGGCGGGTCCACCTCCGTTCCGCCCCGAAGCTGCGCGTGGGCAGGCATAGCGAGGATGAGCACGAGGGCGAGCGGCAGCGCGAACCGGCGGGGGATCAAGGCAATCACGCGCACCCTATAACCCCGGCTCCCGCGCTTGGCGAGCAGCCGCCCCGATCAGTTCACGATTTCGTCGGCCAGCAGGCCCACGCTCATCGCATAATAGCTCGAGCAATTGTATTCGAGGATCGCGCGGTAGTTGCCGGTCACGAGCCATGCCGGAGCGCCCGGACCATCAGGCTGGAACAGCGAAACCATCGTGTCGTCGGGCAGCCCGCGTTGTGTGACCACGCCCACTGCGCGCCATTCGGCGACCGTCATCCAGCGGCTGAGCCGTTCGTGCACCCGCGGACATTGCGGCGCAGTCAGGCGGGTGCGGTAGGCCGCGACATCGAAGCCTCCCGGCACCGCCGCGCGCACGCCCCAGGGCTGACCCGGTCGCCACCCGGCATCGCGGAAATAGTTGGCGATCGAGGCGAAGGTGTCGGCGCGGTTGGCGAAGATGTCGGCGCGCCCGTCCCCGTCGCCGTCGGTCGCCAGCCGCAGGTAGACGCTCGGCAGGAACTGCGGATTGCCGAAAGCCCCGGCATAGCTGCCGACCAGTTGCGAACGATCGAACCCGCGCTCGGCGATTTTCATCAGCGCGACGAATTCGCCCGCGAACAGCTCGCGCCGCCGTCCTTCCCATGCCAGCGTGGCCAGGCTGCGGGCAAGATCGAAGTCGCCCTTGACCCGGCCATAGCTGGTCTCGTGCCCGAAGATCGCGACGATGATCGGCCCCGGCACGCCATATTGCCGTTCGATCCGGGCGAGCAGGTCGCGGTGCTGGGCATAGACCGCTCGCCCGCCACCGATCCGCGCCGCATCGACATGGGTGGCGATGTAGTTCGACATCGGCGGATAACCGCGCGTGGTGGCGCTGCCGGGCTGGTTGTTGTCGAGCTGGATCACACGGGGGTTGGGGGTCAGCCCTGCGGTCATCCTCGCCAGCGTTGCCTCGCTCACCCCCTCGGCGCGGGCGCGGGCCTTGAGCAGTTCGAGATAGGCGTCGAACCCGACCCCGTCGCCCGCCGCCACCTGCGCGGTGGCAGGCGCCGACAGCGGCGGCGCGCCCAGCGCAGCGAGGCAGGTGACGGCGAGTAGCGACAGCACATGGGGCAGACGGGGAATCATGATGCGGGGCATGTCATACCTCGGATGAATTCCCAACAACGGAAGTGGATGACTCGGTCGCCAACCCCGGCTAGGAAACGCGCCGCAAGCGGACAGGTGGCCGAGTGGTTTAAGGCAGCGGTCTTGAAAACCGCCGTAGGTGCAAGCCTACCGTGGGTTCGAATCCCACCCTGTCCGCCACGCTCGCAAGGGCACAGGACCGGCGATGTCCCGCGCTCACGCATCGCCGCCGAACTCCGCCAGTTCGGTCAGGTAGTCCCGGTCGCGCAGCACCAGCGCGCGGCTCTCGCGGACGATGATGCCTTGCGCTTCCCATTCCGACAGCAAGCGGCTCACATTCTCGCGGGCCAGCCCAGCGAACGCACCGAGGTCGCTCTGGCTGAGGTGGAATCGCAGTCTGCCATCGGATCGTTCGTGATCGATCAGGCGCACCAGCGCCCGCGCCAGCCGCGGGGCCATCGCGAAGGTGCGGTCGCTTTCGATGACGAGGTTCAACTGCCTGACGCGGCGTGCCAGTTCGCGCATGATCCCCGCGACCGATACCGGATCGGCCAATGCCGCTGCCAGAAAACTGCGCCCCGGCAGCAGCAGCACGGTCGAGGGCACGACTGCGGTCACCGAAGCGGTGCGCGGGCCGTGATCGAGCATCGCGATTTCGCCGACCAGTTCTCCGGGGCTGCAATAGTTGAGGATGATCTCCCGCCCGCTGGCGCTGACCATGCTGATCTTGAGACCGCCGGCGATCAGGCAGACCGCAAAGTCACCGTCCTCGTCGCCCTGCGTGATGATTGCCTCGCCGGGCTTCAGTTCCCGCCTGGCGGCGGTGCGCAGCAGGTCGTGCAACTGGGCCGGCTCCAGCGCCCCCAGCAGGGTGTCTGGCGCAAGCTTCGCAATCAGTTCGTCCAGCCTGTCCATCGCGCCCGCCTCCTTGCCAGCTTCCCTGGCCATTCCCTCGCACACTTTCGCGACCAACCCGTGATGTCCGTCACAGACCGACGATTCGGTTGGGGTTAATGCCATCCCAACACGGCGGTCCCCCCCTATGCGGCCGATCGCAAACCCGTTTACCGAGGCGACCCGCGCGGAAGGGATGGCCCCTTCCGTCACTTGGGCCCACATCCTTTCGGGGGTGTGGGCCCACCTTTTTCGCCCCCCTCTTGTCGCGGCTTCAGGCGGTTGCTGAGACCAACGCCGAAACCAGCCACGCCTTGGCCTGCAGCATCACGCCTTCGCCTTCGCGATAGTGCCGGGCGAACAACGCCAGCAAATCCGCCCGCACCGCGTCACGCACCTCCGGCGGATAGTCCTCCAGCAACCGCCCCGGCGCCATCGAAGCAAAGGCGAAATCGACCGCGTCTTGCGGGGACGAATCCGGACCACCGACGGGCTGATCGCCTTCATAGGCGACCACCTCCATCCTGCTGAACCCGGCCCCGGTCAGGATCTCTTCAAGGTAGGTCAGGTCCTCGAAGGCAAACGGTCCCGGCGCGCGCGGGATCGCGGGCGGAACCTCGATGTGGCTGCGGACCACGCCTATCATCTCCATCATCCACAGGTTGTCGCGCGGGTGGGCCCAGACCGCCAGATCGATCCGCGCGCCGGGTGCCAGCATTCCGCGAATGTTGGCGAAGGCCGGCGCCGGCGCTTCGAAGAACATCGAACCGAAGCGCGAGAACAGACGGCCATACGGCGGTTCGTCCAGCGCCGCGGTGGCGGCATCGGCGCAGACGAAGCGCGCCGGGCTGCCTGCGTCGGCGGCGCGTTGCTGCGCGCGCTCGATCAGCATCGGCGCGACGTCGAGGCCGAGCGCCGCGCCCTCCGGTCCGACCGCTTCGGCAATCGCCAGCGTCGTCGCCCCGCCACCGCAGCCCAGATCCAGCACCCGCTCGCCCGGCTGATACGCCGCGCGCGCCAGCAGCGCCGCGCCGATGGGGGCGATCATGCCTTCGAACCGGTCGAGACTGGCGAGCCAGCGCGCGCCCATTTCTCCGGCCCAATCCTCGCCCTTCAGCGCTTCGGGTGCTGGCTGCGTCATCGTGTGCCCCTTCAGAAGTGGATCGCGCGGCCGTAGGCATCGAGCACGCTTTCGTGCATCATCTCGCTCAGCGTCGGGTGCGGGAAGACGGTCTGCATCAGTTCCGCCTCGGTGGTTTCGAGCACCTTGCCGACGGTGTAGCCCTGGATCAATTCGGTCACTTCGGCGCCGACCATGTGCGCGCCGAGCAGTTCGCCGGTTTTGGCATCGAAGATGGTCTTGATGAAGCCTTCCGCCTCGCCCAGCGCGATGGCCTTGCCGTTGCCGATGAAGGGGAAGCTGCCGACCTTGATCTCGCGCCCCGCTTCCCTGGCCTTAGCTTCGGTCAGGCCGACGCTGGCGACTTGCGGGTGGCAATAGGTGCAGCCGGGAATGGCGCTGCGATCGAGCGGGTGCGGGTGGACGTCCTTGTTGCCGAGTTCCTGCGCGATGGCCTCGGCGCAGGCGACGCCTTCGTGGCTCGCCTTGTGCGCCAGCCATGGTCCGGGGGTGCAGTCGCCTATCGCCCACAGGCCTTTGGTCTTGGTCCGGCCATAGGGGTCGATCTGTATGAAGCCGCGCTCCATGTCGGTCAGAGCATCAATGCCGATGTTCTCGGTGTTAGGCACGATCCCGATGGCGACGATCACGTGGGTGAAGTCGTGCGGAGCGGTCTTGCCGTCCTTGCCCTTGATGGTGGCGGTGATGCCCTTGTCGGAGCCCTTCACGTCTTCGACCCCGACGCCGGTATGAATCGTGATGCCCTGCTTCTTGAGCGACTTTTCGAGGAAGGTGGACACATCCTTGTCCTCCACCGGCACGATCCGGTCGAGCATCTCGACCACGGTCACATCGACGCCGAGGTCGTTGTAGAAGCTGGCAAACTCG
>DAIQNP010000107.1:0-8355 GCA_036788335.1 Erythrobacter sp. | reverse complement strand
TCTGGGTCTTCTTGGTCGGGATGGTGGTGTTGCGGTCGATCATGCGGGTGAACACACCGCCCAGCGTCTCGATGCCGAGCGACAGCGGGGTCACGTCGAGCAGCAGCACATCCTTGACGTCGCCTTGCAGCACGCCGGCCTGAATGGCCGCGCCCATCGCCACGACCTCATCCGGGTTGACGCCGGTGTGCGGCTTGGCGCCGAAGAACTTTTCGACCACTTCGCGCACTCGCGGCATACGGGTCATCCCGCCAACGAGAATAACTTCGTCGACCTGATCCTTGGAAATGCCTGCGTCGCTAAGCGCCTTCTTGCACGGATCGAGCGTGCGCTGGATCAGCGCATCGACCATCTTTTCCAGATCGGCGCGGGTGATGGTTTCGACGAGGTGCAGCGGGGTGGTGCTGCCCCCTTCCATTCGCGCGGTGATGAACGGCAGGTTGATTTCGGTGGTGGCCGCGCTCGACAGCTCCATCTTGGCCTTTTCCGCCGCTTCCTTCAGCCGCTGCAAGGCCAGTTTGTCGGTCTTGAGGTCCATGCCCTCCTTCTTCTTGAAGGAATCGGCCAGGAATTCGACGATCGCGTTGTCGAAGTCTTCGCCGCCCAGGAAGGTGTCGCCGTTGGTCGACTTCACTTCGAACACACCGTCGCCGATTTCGAGGATCGAGACGTCGAAAGTGCCGCCGCCAAGGTCATAGACGGCGATGGTCTTGCCGTCTTCCTTGTCCATCCCATAAGCGAGCGCGGCCGCAGTCGGCTCGTTGATGATGCGCAGCACTTCGAGGCCGGCAATCTGGCCTGCGTCCTTGGTCGCCTGACGCTGGGCATCGTTGAAATAGGCAGGCACGGTGATGACGGCCTGCGTCACGGTTTCGCCGAGATAGCTTTCGGCGGTTTCCTTCATCTTCTGCAGGATGAAGGCGGAAACCTGAGACGGGCTGTAATCCTCGCTGCCGGCCTTGACCCAGGCATCGCCGTTCTTGCCGCGAACGATCGAATAGGGGACCAGCCCCATATCCTTTTTGGTCAGCGGGTCTTCGAAGCGGCGGCCGATCAGGCGCTTGATCGCGAACAGGGTGTTGTCGGGGTTGGTCACCGCCTGACGCTTGGCCGGCTGGCCGATCAGGCGCTCGCCATCCTTGGTGAAAGCGACAATCGACGGCGTGGTCCGCGCGCCTTCCGCATTCTCGATCACCTTGGGCTTGCCGCCGTCCATGACAGCAACGCAGGAATTGGTGGTGCCGAGGTCGATACCGATTACTTTACCCATTGTTTCCCCATCCATTTGGAACATCTCTGGACACCGCCCGAAGCGCGTCTCCCGATTATCGGCAAAACGCGGGGGCGGCTCGATTGTGACGGGGATATAGGGGCGGTTTCGCTTGGCACAAGAACCCGCAGCCCCTAGTTTTCCGACACCGAACACGCAGGCTACGCGGCTGCGGAACAACAGGGACATGACGGGATGAGAGATATGAACACACGCACCGGTGGATCGGGTGGGACGCTGGGCGGATATGCCAGGGCGCTGATGGCCGGTGCGATGCTGACCGGCGCGGCCCTTGCGCTCGCCGCGTGCGGGAGCGAGGCCGAGGCCCCGGTCGAAGCAGTGGCAGGTCAGGTGCCGGGCATGACGATAAGCAATGCGCGGTTGGTGCTGGCACCGGTCGCAGGAAATCCGGCAGCGGTCTATTTCGATCTTTCCTACGAAGGCGAACAGGGACTAACCATCCGCAAGGCCGAGGTGGAAGGCGCAGGCAGCACGATGATGCACGATTACGGCGAGTATGATTTTAAGGTGCAGATGATGGAAGCGCTCCCCATCGCGTTGAGCACGGGCACCAAGGTCGCGTTCGAGCCGGGCGGGCTGCATGTCATGGCGATGGACCCTCCCGCCGATCTCGAACCGGGCGATAAGGTCACCGTCACCCTGACGATGTCGGGCGGCACAACTCAGGTCTTTCTCGCTGAGGTGCGTGCCGCCGGGGAAGAACGCTGAATCGGGCAGGGCAGAATAGCGGCGGAGCCACGGCTTCCCCTGCCTGCCCTGTCGGTGGCGAACGGGCGTTGGCCGCAGGTGAAATAGCGCTCGCCCGCAGCGTCTTCGGCGATGCCATCGACTATGCGCCAGTCACGATCCGGCGGCGCAAATGGTTCCCGCTGCATCCGCGCAACGTTACTATGGCCCCGCGCGGACACCTGCATTTTCATCCACGAAGCACCAGCTATTGTAATGACTTTGCGGTCGCTTCGCTCGAATTGCGGGCACATTTCATTCATGAAATGGTGCATGTATGGCAAACCCAAACGCTCGGTGATTGGTATCTCGTGCTCAATCGCCATCCATGGTGTCGTTATGATTACGCGCTCAGACCCGGTTGGACATTGACGCGTTACGGAATCGAGCAGCAGGCCGAAATTGTGCGTCATGCCTATTTGCTACGCGAAGGCGCAGCAGTGGCGGGCGCGCCCGATTTCGAGGCCTACCGCGCGATCATTCCGTTCTGGCCCGAGCCTTAACGCGGGCAGCGCACTGCATATTCGCGCCCGCGATCATCGACGCGGTAGCAGTCGCCGTTATCCTTCTTGAGCAGCGTCCCGCCGACACCGCCGGCAGCGGCTCCGACCGCGGCGCCGGTGCCGATATTGCCGCCGGTCACAGCGCCGATCGCCGCACCGGTCGCGGCGCCCACGCCTGCGCCTTCGACAGCGTAATTGTCAGCGCAGGCGCCCAGCGACAGCGCACAGATGGAGCCCAGCAAGGCAGATGAAGCGCGATTGATCATGATGTTTCTCCGTGACTTGAACATGCCAAGCCAACGGATGATGGCGCAGCGCCGTTCCCCGAGTCATCGCGCCGCAGGGGGTGCTGGCCGCAAGTTTTGCGCCTATTCCGGTGTTTTCGCCACTGCCACCATCGCGGCGCGCAGCAAACGGTCCTTGATCATCCATCCGGCCTGCATCTCCTGCACCACCGTGCCGGGCTCATGATCCGCAGTTGGCACCTCGAGCATGGCCTGATGCTGATTCGGATCGAGCGGCAGGCCGACAGAAGCGATGCGGGTAATGCCGTGGCCGGCGAATACCTTTTCAAGCTCGCGCTGGGTCGCTTCCAGCCCGATCACCAGACCCTTCATCGTCTCGTCTTCGCGCCAAGCATCGGGTATCGCCTGCACCGCGCGGGTGAGGTTGTCCGCCACGCTCAGCACGTCGCGCGCGAAGCCGGTGGCGGCGTAGGCGCGGGCTTCGTTCTTCTCGCGCTCCAGCCGGCGGCGCACGTTCTGCGTTTCGGCCTGCGCATAAAGCACGTCCTGCTTGGCATTCTCCAGATCGCGGCGCAGCGATTCGAGCGCTTCGGACAAGGTGTCCACTTCGGCCGTATCACCGCCTTCACGCAGTTCTTCCGGCACGCCGTTCAATTCGTCTTCAGCCGCCCGATCCAGCGGCTTTTCATTCTCAGTCATGTCGTGTGGCTTTCCATTCAAGCGATCAGCTTGCCCAGCGAACGGGCGGTCAGATCCACCATGGGGACAACCCGCGCGTAATTCAACCGCGTCGGGCCGATCACCCCCAGCACGCCGACCACCCGGCCCTCACGGTCGCGGTAGGGCGAGGCGATCACGGACGAGCCGGAAAGCGCGAACAGCCGGTTCTCGCTACCAATGAAAATCCGGGTTGCGTGGGCATCGCGCGCAGAATCGAGCAGCTGCGCGACCGACTGCTTATCCTCCAGATCCTCGAGCAGCTGGCGCACCCGCTCGATATCGCCGAGCGCGGTTTCATCGAGCAGGTTGGCCGCGCCGCGCACGATCAGCACCGGACGTGCGGCGGCGTCCTGACTCCACACCGCCAGCCCGCGTTCGACCAGATCGCGGCTGGCGTCGTCGAGCTGCGATTTGCCGGCGCTGATCTCTGCCCGCATCGCCTGCGCCGCCTCGGCCAACGTGCGGCCCGCCAGCCGTGCGGTGACATAATTGCTGGCCTGATCGAGCGCGCCCGGGCTGATCGCGCCGCCAATCTCGACAATGCGGTTTTCCACCCCGCCGTCCTCGCCCACCAGCACCGCCAGCGCGCGGCCCTGCCCCAAATCGACGAGGCTGAACTGCGCAAGCCGCTGTTCGCGGTGCGGCACCAGCACCATTCCCGCCGCGCCCGACAGGTCGGACAGGATCGCGCTCGCCTGCTGCAAGGCCGCCTCGACAGGACCGGCTTCAGCAAGCCGCGCCTCGATCGTGGCCTGTTCCTGCATGGTCGGCGCGGCCACCCGCATCATGCCGTCGACAAAGATGCGCAGGCCCGCGTCGGTCGGCAACCGTCCTGCGCTGGTATGCGGCGCGGCCAACAGGCCGAGATGTTCAAGGTCCGCCAGCACCGAACGGATCGAGGCAGGCGAGAGGTTCAGCGTGCCGTCCGCCGCCAGCGTCTTGGAACCCACCGGCTGCCCGCTGTCGATATACCCCTCCACCACCCGGCGAAAGATTTCGCGGGCACGCTGGGTGAGTTCGGTGACGGGAAGCGCGGTCATGCGCATATCCTTAGTGTTTGCGCTTGCCGCCACAAGGGCCCCGCGCCTATTGGCCCCCGAACTCAGCAAAGGACCCACCCATGCGCCCATCAGGACGCGCGCCCGACGAGATGCGCGCTATCACGATCGAGACCGGCTACACCCGTCATGCCGAAGGATCGGTGCTGATCGGGTTCGGCGACACCAGGGTGCTGTGCACCGCCAGTGTCGAACGCGGTGTGCCGCCGTGGATGCGCGGCAAGGGCGAAGGCTGGATCACGGGCGAATATTCGATGCTCCCGCGCGCCACCCACACCCGCGGCCAGCGCGAAGCGGCCAAGGGCAAGCAGTCGGGCCGCACGCAGGAAATCCAGCGTCTTATCGGGCGTTCCTTGCGCGCTGTGGTCGATCTGCA
This sequence comes from Erythrobacter sp., assembly GCA_036788335.1. GTDB lineage: Bacteria > Pseudomonadota > Alphaproteobacteria > Sphingomonadales > Sphingomonadaceae > Erythrobacter. Next base: position 3,436 of record DAIQNP010000107.1, on the reverse strand, counting down.
AAAGCTCGGCGAGCGGCAGATCACCCTCGATTGCGATGTGATCCAGGCCGATGGTGGCACGCGGACTGCGGCGATTTCGGGCGCGTGGATTGCGCTGCGGTTGGCGATCAACGGGATGATGGCGGCAGGCGAGATCAAGCATGATCCGATCACCGCGCAGGTCGCCGGGATCTCGTGCGGAATCTTCAAGGGCACCCCGGTGCTCGACCTCGATTACGACGAGGATTCCAACGCCGAAGCCGACGGCAATTTCGTGCTGCTGTCGGGCGGCAAGATCGCCGAAGTGCAGGCGACTGCGGAAGGCGCGACCTATGACGAGGAAGCCCTGCTGCGCCTGCTGCGCCTCGCCCGGATCGGCTGCGACCGGATCTTTGCGGCGCAGTTGGAGGCCACTGGACCGCGATGATCGCGCCGGTTTCCTACCATATCAGTCAGGCAGACTATCTCGCGCTGATGCGGCTGTTCGCGGCGCGGGCGCTTCCCCATTTCGCGCTGGTCATGCTGGGCCTGGCGAGTGTCATGGCTCTTCTCGGGGTGGCAGCGGGGCAGATCGAAATCGGGTTCATCGCCGCGATCACGCTCCTGGTCACGGTTGCCGTTCTGACGATTCTGAGCCGGCTTGTGCTGATCCCCTCGCGCAGCGGCAGGACCTACCGTGAATATGGGCTGATCCGTGAGGAGATGACACTGACGCTCTCGGCTGAGGGGTTCGCCATCGCCCAGCCTTCAGGCAGCGTCGCGATGGCTTGGGGCAAGGTGGTCGCGTGGGACGAAACCGGTCAGATCTTCGCGATCCATCCAACCCGCCAGATGGCCTATATCCTGCCAAAGAAGGCAATCGGCCAGGAGCGGACAGATTTCATCCGGCAACGATTGGCCGAGCATGGCCTTCCGAACAGGGGCAAGCGGCGCAAATGAGAAGGCTCGGGTCAGGCTCCCTGGTGATCGCCACGCACAATGCGGGCAAGCTCAAGGAAATCGGGGCGTTGCTGGCGCCTTACGGGGTCAAGTGTCTCTCCGCCGGATCGCTCGGCCTGCCTGAACCGGCGGAAACCGGCACGACCTTCGCCCAGAACGCGTTGCTGAAGGCGCGCGCGGCGGCGGAAGCTTCGGGCTTGGCGGCGCTCGCCGATGACAGCGGCCTCAGTGTCGCCGCGCTTGATGGGCGTCCCGGCGTCTACACCGCCGACTGGGCCGAACGGCAGTGGTTCGAAGGCGCTCCGGGCCGCGACTGGTACATGGCGATGGGCAAGGTCGAAGGGATGCTGGCCGAGCGCGGGGCCGATGTGGACCGTTTCGCTGCCTTCCATTGCGTGCTTGCCCTTGCGTGGCCCGATGGCGATTACGCGATCTATGAAGGCCGCTGTGAAGGCGCGCTGACCTGGCCGCCGCGCGGGCTCCTCGGCTTCGGCTATGATCCAGTGTTCGTCCCCACGGGCCGCGACCTGACCTTTGCCGAAATCGATCCAGCCGAAAAACACGCCATCAGCCACCGCGCCGATGCCTTCGCCAAGCTGGTCGCCAAACAATTCGGCTGAAGCCTCACCGCCGCGACAGGCGCGCCTTGGGTTCGAGCCGCTGGCCGATCACATTACCCGCCGGCCAGTAACGGCACACCAGCACATCTTCGCCCCGCCCCCTCGCCAGCGCGCAGCCGACGCTGCGGGTTTCGGGCCAGATGATCTGGGTATAATGCCCGACATCGCTCCACCGCCCGGTCCGCGAAACCTCCGGAAAGATGCCGGGGCGAAAGTGGCGCTTTTCATCGGTGAAGGCCGCCATCATCTGCCACGGCGCATAATGCCCCCGCGTGCCGCGCCACAGGTTCTCGCCCTGCCCGCCGCGCGCTTCATAGGCCGAATGGTGGAAGGCGCGCCGTTCAGCCAGATGAATCGCCCATCCTTCCGCATCGCGGGCGAGCGCCGCGCTCCATTGCAGCGGCGCCAGTCCCGCCTCGGCCCGCGCGGCATTGTGCGCGGCAAGCCACACGGCTTCGGGTTCGGGCGAAGCGTCCTGCTCTTGCGCCGCCACCGGAGTGACTGCCATAAGCAGGATCAGCCACACCGGCCGGGCCAAAAAGCGCATTGATCGCGGGCGTCGCATGACATTGGTGTATGGTTCAACGGTTAAGCGGAGTTGAAAATTCCCCCTCGATGGCGCGCGCACTTTACATTCACTGGCCCTTCTGCGCCAAAAAATGCCCCTATTGCGACTTCAACTCGCATGTCCGCGATCGTGTGGACGTGGCGGCATGGCAGGCGGCGCTGATTGCCGACATGCGTGCCGAAGCGGCTGTGGCAGGAGAAGAAGCGCTGACCTCGATCTTCTTCGGCGGCGGCACGCCATCGCTGATGCCGCCCGCGCTGGTCGCGGCGTTGCTGTCGGAAGCGGAAAATTTGTGGGGGTTTGCTGCCGGTATCGAGATCACGCTGGAAGCCAATCCCTCCTCGGTCGAGGCGGCCAATTTCGCGGCGCTGGCGGGGGCGGGGATCAATCGGGTCTCGCTCGGGGTGCAATCGCTCGACGATGCCGAGTTGCGGTTTCTGGGACGGCTGCACGGCGCCGAGGAGGCGCTGCGGGCACTGGCGACCGCTCAGGAACATTTCGGGCGCGTCACTTTCGATCTGATCTATGCCCTGCCCGGCCACACGCCCGACCTGTGGCACGCGCGGCTGGAGCGGGCGTTGGCGCTGGGGACCGGGCACCTCTCGCTCTACCAACTCACCATCGAGCCGGGCACGCGCTTTGCGAGCGACGTGCGGCGCGGGCGACTGGTGCCGCTGGGGGATGACGAAGCGGCGGAATTGTTCGGGCTGACGCAGGACATGACCGAGGCGGCGGGCTTGCCGGCCTACGAGACCAGCAACCACGCCCGGCCCGGCGAGCAAAGCCGCCACAACCTCGCTTATTGGCGGTATCAGGATTACGCCGGGATCGGCCCCGGCGCGCACGGGCGGCGCGGGGGGATGGCGACGGTGCGGCACAAGAAGCCGGAGAACTTCCTTGCCGCCGCGGCGCGGCAAGGCGACGGGATCGCCGAGGCACGCGCGCTGACTGTGCCCGAACAGGCGACCGAGGCTTTGCTGATGGGTCTGCGGCTGGTCGAAGGGGTGGACCTTGCCGCGTTCGAAGCCCGCTTCGCGCTGCCGCGCGGCGGGTTGATCGATGAAGCGGCGCTCGCCCGCCTTGCGGCGCTGGCCCTGATGTGGAGCGACGGCACGCGGATCGGTGTCGCCCCGCCGGGCCGCCCGCTGCTCGATGCGTTGCTGGCCGAGGTTGTCGCCGACACGCTGGTGGCGGCATGAGCGCGGCGGCGCTGCTCGAACAATGGCGCGCCCATCTGGCCGACAATCGCCGCCGCTCGCTCCATACGGTGCGGGCCTATGTTGCCGCCGCTGCGCGGCTGACGGCAGCCAACGCGCTCGAAAGCTGGGAC
>DAIQNP010000106.1:0-8383 GCA_036788335.1 Erythrobacter sp. | reverse complement strand
GTGGCGGACGAGGCGGCTGCGCCCGAAGACGAAGATACCATTCTGGTGACCGGCTCCCGCTTGCGGCGCGATTCCAATCTCGATTCGCCCTCTCCGATTGTTTCCATCGGTGCCGAAGCGCTGCGCGGCGAACAGGATGTCACCGAAGCCTTGCGGACGTTGCCCGCGCTCACCGCTTCGATCAGCTCGGCCCAGTCGGTGGCACCGGGCGAGCTTGACTCGGGCGGGGCGGTCGGCTCGGCCACGCTCAACCTTCGCGGATTGGGGGCCGAACGCACGCTGGTGCTGGTCAACGGCCGGCGTCACGTGGCCGGGGTGGCCGAAACGGCGGTGGTCGACATCAATTCCATCCCTTCGTCGCTGATCAAGGACATCGAAGTGCTCACCGGGGGGGCATCGGCAGTCTACGGTGCCGATGCTGTGACCGGCGTGGTCAACTTCATTCTCGACCGCGAATTTGACGGGGTCGAGCTTGGGCTCAACGGGGGTCTGTCCAGCCGCGGAGATGGCTCGAACGTCGATGCCTACCTCAAGATCGGCAAGAACTTTGGCGACGGGCGCGGCAACTTCACGGTGGTCGGGGAATATGACCGCAATGACGGGTTGCGGTTCGGCGACCGCGCGCAATTCCGCGACGGCAATATCGCCACCAATGGTCCCAACCCGGACCTGCGGTTCCAGCGTGGAGACCTGGGGGAGAACACGCCGAACTTCAGCAACTTCTTCAGCCTCGACCGTGGTTTCTTTCCCTATGGCTTCAACATTCCGCTGCCCGGCAGTGGGCGATTCAACGCGATCTTTCCGGCCGGAACCACACCGACAGCGGCGGAACAGGCACTGATCAATCGCGCGCTGAACGCGCCGACCCGGGCGATCGGCTCGCAATATGGGTTCCAGATCACATCGGCGGGCGGAATTGTCATTCCGGCGGACTTCGCCGATCCCTTTTCCGATATCGACAATGATGGTCGCAGCGATTGCACCCAGAGTTTCACCGGGTTCAACGGGTTGTTCGACTACAATGGCTTCGGCGCGGTGGGTGGTTGCTACATCGTCACCGAAAACGGCGTCAGCGTGCTTGAGCAGGATGGCCGCATCGCCAGCAACTTCAACTCTTTCGGCGGCGAAGGCATCATCTTCGACAATTCGGGCTTCCTGATCCCCCAGACCGAGCGGTACGGCGTCAACATCCTGGCGGATTACGACGTCGGAGACACGATGAATGTGTTCTTCGAAGGCAAGTACCTGCGTCAGCGCACGAAGTTCGGCACGCGCAGCAATTCCTTCTACGATCTGCTGACGATCGCGCCCGACAACCCCTTCATCCCGGCCGAGTTGCAGAGCATCGCCGACAATGCGGGCGGCCTGTTCGTCACTCGCGATCCGACCGATCTCGGACCCAATATCGATACCAATATCGCCGAAACCTACCGCTTTGTCGGCGGGATCACAGGCGATGTTACCGACGATATCGCGTTCGAGGTCTCGGCCAATTGGGGCCGCTATGACCTCGAGGCGATCAATCGCAACAACGTGTTGTACGACCGTTTCCTCGCCGCCATCGACGTTGTCAGCGATGCGCAGGGCAACCCGGTCTGCCGCAGCGAGCTCGATCCGACCGTCCGTTCGCCGGGAACCGTGTTCGGCATTCCGACCGGCGAATTCGGCTACCTGACCTTCGTCCCCGGTCAGGGGCAGTGCCAGCCGGCCAACATCCTCGGCGGACTGCCTTCGATCAGCCAGGAAGCGGTCGACTTCATTACGACCACGACGATCAACACCCAGACCACCGAACAGTTCGTCCTCCACGCGCTGATTTCGGGGGAGACCGCATTTCTCGGGCTGCCGTATGACACCATCCAGTTCGCACTGGGCGCTGAATACCGCAAGGAGAGCAGCTTTTCGAACTTCGATCCGCTGGTGCGCGGCATTCTGCCGGTCACCACGGTGGACGGCAATGCGGGCGATTTTGTCGGTGACCTCGGATTTTCGCAAACGTCGCTCGCCACCCCGCCTGACGAATTCGCGCAGAATTCGGGCGGCAGCTATGACGTGATCGAAATTTTCGGCGAGATCGGGACGACCATTCTCGAAGACGTGCCGTTCTTTGACCAGTTGCGGCTCGAACTTGCGGGCCGCTATTCCGACTACAGCACGGTGGGCACTGTTTACACCTATGCGATCAACGGCTTCTGGTCGCCGATCGAAGACATCCGGGTGAGAGGGACCTATTCGCGCGCAGTCCGCGCGCCGAATATCTCCGAACTCTTCGCCCCGCCGCAGGCTGCGTTTTTCCGTCCCTTCGATCCTTGCGATCAGACCGAAATCGACCGGCTGCAGAACGAAGGCTTTGCCAATATTGACAACCGCATCGCCAATTGCCGGGCGGACGGCATCCCGGCTGGCTTCTCCGACCCGCTCAGTGCGCGTTTTGCCGGGACCATCGCGGGCAACCCGAACCTGAACGAAGAGACCGCCGACACCTACACGGTCGGGCTGGTGCTCCAGCCGAGCTTCATTCCGGGGTTGGCGATCACCGCCGACTACTACAACATCACGATCGACGATGCGATCAGCACGGTCGCGGCGCAGGACGTGGTCGACAACTGCTATGACAGCAGCACCTTCCCGAACGATTTCTGCAATTCCTTCACCCGCAACCGGGATGCATCGTCGGCGCAGTTCCTCGGGTTCAACTCGCTCAACCTGACGAACATCAACTTCGTCAGCATCGAAACCGCCGGGGTCGATGCGACCGTCAGCTATCGCACCGAGATCGGCGAACACCGGGTTGGCCTCACCGCCACCGCCTCGTGGGTCGACAAGATCGACTTCTTCTTCGATCCGACCGACGACACCGCGATCGATCCGGAACTGGGCGAAATCACCCGGCCCGAATGGTCCGGCCGGGCAACCGCAAGCTATGGCTATGGCGATTTCAACCTCAATTACACCGTGACCTATCTGGGGTCGATGGGCCTGCGCGGGGTCGAGATCGAGACCCTGGACGCGCAGTTCGGTCCGGCCGGCCTGGTGGGCGAGACCTGGATGCACAATATCGGCGGGTCCTATACCTTCACCGAACTGGGAATGGAGGTCTTCGGCGGCGTCAACAATCTCAGCGATGTGAAGCCCTTCATCACCGAGCGGGCTTACCCGGCCAGCCCGATCGGCCGATCGTTCTTCCTGGGACTGCGCCTGACACTCTGACGAAAGACTGCGGGGGCGGGGCGGCCAGCCATAAGCGGTCGCCCCCCATTCGTCTTACGACATCCGCGCAAAATTGGCCGCTCCCGACGCAGGAGCGCGCGTTGCCGGTGACGATTTTGCCTGTTCAGTCTCGCCCGTGATAGCCAGAAGACTGATGGCAAGCGCGCTCAGAGGTTCCGGCTGGACGCGATAGAACACCAGCTTGGCATCCCTGCGCGTATCGACCAGTCCGGCCTTCCTGAGCACGCCGAGCTGCTGCGACAGGCCGGGCTGGGTGATGCCGGTCGCCTGCTCGATCTCCCCGACGTTCCGCTCCCCATCGGTCAGCGCTGCGAGAATGCGATAGCGCAGCGGGTGCGCGAGCGCCTTCAGGGTTTCGATCAACGGCAGGTCGGTCATCAGCCTTGCTCCCCGGTCTCGCGCAGGAACCATTGCGTCGTGTCGGGCGCGGCAAACACTTCGTCGAGATCGATGCTGGGCGGCTTGAGCATCGCCTGTCCCCGCTGCCAGTTGGCCGGCGCCAAGCCGCCTTGCGCGTCGATCGCCTGCAATCCATCGAGGATCCGCAGCATTTCCGGGATCGAGCGGCCGAGATTGGCCGGGTAGCAGGTCATCGCCCGGATCACGCCCGTGGGGTCGATGAAGAAGGTGGTGCGGACCGTCGCGCTGTCATTGTCCTGCGCCGACACCATGCCGAAGGCGCGGCCGATCACCAGCGTCGGATCTTCGACGATCGGAAAGCGGACCTCCACATCGAAGCGGTCGCGGATCATCCTGAGCCAGGCGAAATGGGAAAACAGGCTGTCGACCGAGAGCGCCATCAGCGCGCAGTCGCGGGCTTCGAAAGCTTCGGCCTCGCGGGCAAGGGCGACGAATTCGGTGGTGCAGACCGGGGTGAAGTCCGCCGGGTGCGAAAACAGGATCAGCCAGCGCTTGCGGAAGGCGGAGAGGCGAACGGGGCCGATGGTGCTGCGCGCTTCGAAATCGGGGGCCATATCGCCGATGCGAAGTCCGGCGCAGGGCGGCGGGGTGCTGTTGGGTTCCTTCATCTTGTCGTCATAGCACTTGACACGAGCATTGCAATACATATACACGATATATGTAAATGAAGGATCAATTGCCATGACAACGAACGATTCAACCCTGCAAGCCGTGACCGATCAGGTGCTGCGCGCTTCGGGCGACGCTTCCCTTCGTCCGGAAATCGCGAGCTTTTTCGACACGGCAACCTTTACCGTGACCTACGTGGTGCATGACCCGGCCACGCTGGAGGCGGCGATCATCGACTCGGTGCTCGATTTCGATCCCAATTCGGGTCGGACCGCGACCGACTCTGCGGATGCCGTCATCGAACACGTCACTTCTCATAATCTTAAAGTGACTTGGCTGCTGGAGACCCATGCTCACGCTGATCACTTCTCGGCTGCGCCCTATCTTCAGGAGAAGCTGGGCGGCAAGATCGCGATCGGTGCCGAGATCACCACGGTGCAGAACGTATTCGGAAAGCTGTTCAACGCCGGGTCGGAATTCGAGCGCGACGGCTCGCAGTTCGATGTCCTGTTCAAGGACGGCGATACTTTCACGATCGGCAATGTGCCGGTCATGGTGATGCACGTCCCCGGCCACACGCCTGCCGACATCGCCTATGTCGTGGGCGAGGCGGTGTTCGTCGGCGATACCATGTTCATGCCCGATTACGGCACCGCGCGGGCCGACTTCCCCGGCGGCGATGCGCGCCAGTTGTTCCGCTCGCTGCGGCGCATCCTGTCGCTGCCGCCTGAAACCCGGCTGTTCATGTGCCACGACTACCTGCCCAAAGGCCGCCAGCACTATGTGTGGGAAACCACCGTCGCTGCCGAGCGCGAAGGCAATATCCACGCCCATGACGGCATCACCGAGGACGAATTCGTCCAGATGCGCGAGGCTCGCGATGCCACGCTCGACATGCCGCGCCTGATACTGCCGTCGGTGCAGGTCAACATGCGTGCGGGTCATATGCCGCCGCCCGACGAGAACGGGGTGACCTACCTCAAGATCCCGGTCAACGCGGTATGAGCCTTCTGGCCGTCCCCTTGCCGGGCTTCCCGGATGCCACCCCGATCGCCGGGCTGGCGGGCGGCGTGCTGATCGGGCTGGCGGCGGCGCTGATGCTGCTGGGGGCGGGGCGGATTGCCGGGGTATCCGGCATTGCCGCGCGCGCCTTCGGGATCGGCGCAGGCTCGATGCCGCGCAGCGGTGCATGGGCGTTCATCATCGGCCTGCCGCTCGGTGCGCTGATCGTCGCAAGCCTGGCCGGCGGGCTCCCGTCCACCTTTGCTGCGCCGTTGCAACTTGCCATCGCCGGGCTGGTCGTCGGGATCGGCACCCGGCTCGGCAGCGGCTGCACCAGCGGTCACGGCGTGTGCGGCATGAGCCGGTTGTCGCAACGTTCACTGGTTGCCACCGCGACCTTCATGGTCACCGGCATCGCCACCGTCGCATTCATGAACGCATTGCTCTGAAAGGAAACGAGAATGACAAAGAACATGGGAACCATCGACAAGACCCTGCGCCTGATCGTGGCCGCCATCGCCGTCGCGCTGGCGCTGACCGGGACCATTACCGGCACGCTGGCGATCATCGCCTATGTGGTGGCCGCCGTCTTCGTGCTGACCAGCTTCGTGTCGTTCTGCCCGCTTTACCGGTTGGTGGGACTGCGCACATGCGCCAACTGCTAATCGCGCTTCTCTCCGGCACGATCTTCGGGGCGGGGCTGGCGCTGGGCGGAATGACCGATCCGGCGCGGGTGCGCGGATTTCTCGACCTGTTCGGGGCGTGGGATCCGACCCTCGCCTTCGTAATGGGCGGCGCAGTGCTGGTGATGGCGCTGGCGTGGCTGGTGCAGCGCCGGATGGAGCGCCCGCTGTTTGCCGAAGGCTTCGCCTTGCCCGATCGCAGCGACCTGACCCCGCGCCTGATCGGCGGGTCGGCCTTGTTCGGGATCGGCTGGGGGATCGCTGGCCTCTGCCCCGGTCCCGGCTTTGCCGCCCTCGTGATCGAACCGGCTTCTGCGGCGATCTTCGTGGTCGCGCTGCTCGCCGGGATGCTGATTGTGCGAATGACGGAAGGACAAGCGTGATGGATATTCGCCCGGTCGACGACACCTTTGCAGTCGCACCGCAACCGCAGCCGGAGGAGCTTGCGGCTCTGGCGGCCGAGGGCTTCGCGGCGGTGATCTGCAACCGGCCCGATGCGGAGGAACCTGGACAACCATCGCTGGATGAAATGCGGGATGCCGCGCAGGGCGCTGGCCTCGCCTTCCATCATATTCCGATTACGGGCGGTCTGTTCCCGCCCGCAGCCATTGCGGCCTTCGCTGCCGTGCGGCGCGGGACGCCGGGCAAGGTGCTGGGCTATTGCCGCACCGGCACCCGCTCGATCACGCTCGATACGCTGGCCAATATCGCGGGCCTCAGCGCCGAAGACCGCATCGCCCGTGCCAAGGCGGCCGGATACGACCTGTCGGCGCTCGCCGACCGGATGAACACCGGCGGATAGCGCCGGGCAAGGGGAGGGATTGGCATGAGCACGGTATCACACACGGTCGTCGTCATCGGCGGCGGCGCAGCGGGGATTGCCACGGCAGCGTCGATGCTGAAACGCCGCCCTGGCCTCGACATCGCGATCGTCGAGCCGGGGGACACCCATTCCTACCAGCCCGGCTGGACGATGGTCGGCGGCGGCATTTTCGAACTCGCCACCACCATGCGCCCGATGGGCAGCGTGATACCCAAAGCTGCACGCTGGGTGAAGCAGGCCGCCGCAAGTTTTCAGCCGGAGAACAATCAGGTCACGCTGGCCGACGGCACTACGCTGACCTACGACGTGCTGATCGTCGCCCCCGGCATCCGGCTGGCGTGGGAAAAGATTGCGGGGCTTCAGGAGGCGCTGGGCCAGAACGGCGTGACCTCCAACTACCGCCCCGATCTGGCCCCCTACACCTGGGAGCTGGTGCAGAAGGTGAAAGCGGGCCGCGCAATTTTCTCGCAGCCGCCGATGCCGATCAAATGCGCAGGGGCGCCGCAAAAGGCGATGTATCTGGCCTGCGATCACTGGCGCCGCGCAGGCGTGCTGGACCAGATCGAGGTCGAATTCCGCAATGCCGGCGCGGTCCTGTTCGGCGTGGCCGACTATGTCCCGGCGCTGATGGAGTACGTCGAAAAATACCGCATCAACCTCGAACTCGGCAGCAACCTCATCGCGGTCGACGGCCCCGGCCGGCAGGCGACCTTTGCCACGGGCGAGGGCGAGGTGACGACCGGCTTCGACATGCTCCACGTCGTCCCCCCGCAGGTCGCGCCGCAATTCCTCGCCGATAGCCCGCTGGCGGCCGCAAGCGGCTTCACCGATGTCGACCAGCATACGCTCCAGCACGTGCGCTATCCGAATATCTTTGGCCTTGGGGATGCCGGGTCGATGCCCAATGCCAAGACCGCTGCCGCCGCGCGCAAACAGGCGCCGGTGGTCGCGGTCAACGCGCTGCGCCAGCTCGATGGCAAGGGGCCGACGGCGGGTTACGACGGTTACGGATCGTGCCCGCTGACGGTCGAGCGCGGCAAGATCGTGCTCGCCGAATTCGCCTATGGCGGCAAGCTTGCGCCGAGCTTCCCGACCTGGCTGGTCGACGGCACCAGGCCTGCGCGCCTGTCATGGATGCTCAAGGCTGATGCCCTGCCGTGGATTTACTGGAACGGGATGCTCAAGGGCCGCGAATGGCTGGCCGGCCCCGGCGGCCTGATCGCGGCATAAAGCGCCCTGCCATGCTCCAGCGTTATTTCCCGATCCTCCAATGGGGCCGCACCTACAACCGCGAGGTGCTGACCAGCGACCTGATGGCGGCGGTGATCGTCACCATCATGCTGATCCCGCAGAGCCTCGCCTATGCGATGCTGGCGGGCTTGCCGCCGGTCGTGGGGCTCTATGCCTCGATCCTGCCGCTGTTCGCCTATGCCCTGTTCGGGACCAGCCGGACGCTGGCGGTGGGGCCAGTGGCGGTGGTGTCGCTGATGACGGCGAGCGCGGTCAGCGCGGTCGCGGCTCCGGGAACGGCGGCGTATTGGGAGGCGGCGGTGACTCTCGCCGCGCTGTCGGGCGTGATGCTGGTGGTGCTGGGATTGCTGCGGCTGGGGTTCCT
>DAIQNP010000105.1:0-8404 GCA_036788335.1 Erythrobacter sp. | reverse complement strand
AGGATTGTCGATTCGACGCCTTCGGAAGTCGGACCAGCATCGAGCACCAGATCAATCCGTCCATTAAGCGAGATCAACACATGGTCGGCCGTGGTCGGGCTAATGAAGCCCGAGCGATTGGCCGATGGCGCGGCCAAGGGAAAATCAACAGCCGCTAGCAAGGCCTGCATGACCGGATGTGCTGGCACGCGCAGCGCAATGGTGGGAAGCCCCGCCATCACCGCTTCGGCCAGCCCAGCGTCTTCCCGTCGCGGCAAGACCAAGGTGAGTGGTCCAGGCCATTCTGTCCCGGCAAGATGATGCGCATAGAATGGAAAGCGAGCGTAACGCTTCGCCTGCGCCACATCCCGCACATGCACGATCAGCGGGTTGAAATCCGGCCGCCCCTTCGCCGCATAAATCCGCGCCACCGCCTCGGCACTATCGGCCCTTGCGGCGAGGCCATAGACCGTCTCGGTCGGCACCGCGACCAGCCCGCCCGATTCGAGGATTCGCGCCGCCCGCGCAATCCCTGCGGCGTCCGCCAGCACCACTTCCGTAACGTTCTTGCCGCTCATGCTCCGGCGCTATATTCAAACCCCCGCCCTGCCAAGAGCGCGAGGGCTTTTCCCAATGCAAGGACGCCCCTGAACGTGACCCCCTATACCCCGCCGACCGCCGACCAGTTGCTTGCCATCCGCGTCAATGCCGGGATCGACGAACTCGCGACCACCGAACGCTTCGCCCATGCCGAGCCCGATCTGGTCGAAGCCATTGTCGAAGGCGTAGGGCAATTCGCGGCCGGGGAGTTTGCGCCGCTCAACCGCATCGGCGATCTGGAGGGCGCTCGCCTCGAAAATGGCGTGGTGCGTCTGCCAGAAGGCTTCGACGCCGCCTATCGCGCCTATGTCGAGCAGGGCTGGAATGCGATTGCCAGTCCGGTTGAACATGGCGGGCAGGGCCTGCCCTTCACCCTGTCGTGCAACGTGCTGGAAAACCTCGGCGCGGCGAATATGGCCTTTACGCTGCTGCCGATGCTGTCGGTCGGCGCAATCGAGGCGCTGGAGCATCACGGGTCGAAGGACCAGCAGGCGAAATACCTGCCCAACCTCGTCAGCGGGCAATGGTCGGGCACGATGAACCTGACCGAACCGGCCGCCGGGAGCGATGTCGGCGCGCTGCGCTCCACCGCTGTGCCGGTGACGGACGGGCCGCACGCCGGCAAATACCGGATCACCGGGCAGAAGATCTACATCACCTGGGGCGAGCACGATCTGGCCGACAACATCATCCATCTGGTGCTGGCCCGTCTGCCCGGCGCACCCGAGGGGACGCGCGGCATTTCGCTGTTCGTGGTGCCGAAATATCATGTGAATGACGACGGCTCGCTTGGCCCGCATAATGATCTGCGCTGCGTCAGCCTCGAACACAAACTGGGCATCAATGCCTCGCCCACCTGCGTCATGTCCTATGGCGATAATGGCGAGTGCATCGGAGAACTGGTCGGGCACGAAAACAAGGGCCTCGCCGCGATGTTCACGATGATGAACAATGCCCGCATCAATGTCGGCAATCAGGGTGTGCAGATTGGCGAGCGCGCGACCCAGCAGGCGCTGGCCTATGCCCGCGACCGGGTGCAATCGGCGCGCGCCGGTTCGCCTGACAAAACCCCGGTGGCGATTATCGAACATCCCGATGTGCGCCGCATGATCCTGCGGATGAAGGCGCTGACCGAAGCCTGCCGCGCGCTGCTCTATTATTGCGCGGGCCAGGTCGATCGCGGCAATCTGGGCGACGAGGCAGCGAAGAACCGCGCCGACATCATCGTCCCGTTGTTGAAGGCATGGGGGACCGATATCGGGGTCGAGGTCGCCGGGATCGGCATCCAGGTCCACGGCGGCATGGGCTTCGTCGAAGAGACGGGCGCGGCGCAGCACTGGCGCGACTCGCGGATTGCCCCGATCTACGAAGGCACCAACGGCATCCAAGCCGCCGACCTTGTCACCCGCAAGCTGGGGATCGCGGGCGGAGAAGCGATGATCGCGCTGTTCGACACCATCGCCCGCGACGCTGCCGGAGAGGCCGCGCTCGCAGGATTGGCGCGCGATTGCTCCGGGATCGCCCGCTGGATGCGCGACGAGGCCAGCCTCGATGACCGTCTGGCCGGCAGCGTCCCGTTCTGCACGATGGCAGCGGTCGCGGTTGCCGGATGGCAGCTGATGAAGCAGGGCGAGGCCGTGGCGGCAGGCGCTGCGCCTTCGCTCAGCCAGTCCAAGCCGGTGACGGTGCGGTTCTTCCTCGACCGGATCGTGCCCGAGGCTGCGGGGCTGAAAGCAGGGGCAACCGCCGGGGCCGATCTGCTTTACGCGATCCCCGCCGAAGCGCTGGTCGGCTGAGATGGCCGATGGCGGCGGCGCTGCGGGCAGGGGGGACGCGGTGCTGGAACGGATCGCCGCCGCGCTCGAACGGCTGGCGCCCCCGCCCCCGGCGCCGACCGACTGGCAGTCCGCACCCGCCTATGTGTGGGACGGTGAGCGGGCGCGCAGCGTGGCCGTGCTCGATGCCCTGCCTCTGGACCGGCTCCACGGGATCGCGGCCCAGAGCCGGGCGCTGATGGACAATTGCGCAAGGCTCGCAAGCGGCGCGGCGGCGCATGACGTGCTGCTGTGGGGCGCGCGGGGCATGGGCAAGTCGGCGCTGGTGCGATCCTGCGCCGCCGAGGTGCAGCGCGGCCAGCCGCAAGCACTCGCGCTGGTGCAACTTGCCACCGGCTCGCTGCCGCAATTTCCCGCGCTGATCGCCGAACTCGCCGAACAGCCGCGCGCTGTCCTGCTGTTCATCGACGATCTCGGTTTCGGAGCGGACGGACGCGCCGAGATGCTCGCCCTGCGCAGCCTGCTCGACGGCGGCGTCGCGCCGCGCCCGGCGCATATCCGCCTCGCCGTCACCGCCAACCGCCGCGCGATTGTCGAACGCGAGGACACCAGCGGCAGCCTGCACGAACGCGACGAGCGTGACGATGCGCTGGCCTTGGCCGACCGGTTCGGGCTGACGCTGGGCTTCCACCCGGCGGACAAGGACACCTATCTCGCGATCCTGCAAGCTTACCTCACCCCGCTCGGCCTTGGTTATGATGCCGAGGAGGCGATGGCTTTCGCGATCCAGCGCGGCAATCGTTCGGGCCGCACCGCGCTGCAATTCGCGACCGAGCTGGCCGGGCGCGCCGGTTTCAGACTTTAGGACGTTAGCGCGGGGTGCCGGCCTGCACCCGCAGGTAATCCTCCTCTGCCACCGCCCGCGGATCGCGCAATTCGCGTTGCGGCGGCAAGCGCTCACCCTGCAGCGGGGCGATCGCTCCGCCGGGCGATGCGGTGGGTGAGCGCACCCGCCAGATGATCCCGGCGGTGTCGTCCGATACCAGCAGCGCTCCGTCACCCGCCCATTCGACCCAGGTCGGACGCCCGCGGGTGGTACCGTCGTCCTTCAGGAACCCGGTCAGCACCGGCACCGGCTTGCCCTGCGGATTGCCGCGCACATCGAAACCGACATAGACCACGTCGTAGCCCGAAGGCGGCTTGCGGTTCCACGATCCGTGGCGGGCGATGAAGGCCCCGCTGGCGAAATCGGGGCCCATCACATGCCCTTCGCGGCTGAACACCAGCCCGAGCGCGGCGACGTGCGGCCCGAGCGCATATTCGGGCATCCGGGTGTATTCGGTCAGGAATTGCGGCATCGGCGCTTCGACCCGGCGGTCGAAGGTGTCCTTGTAATAGACCCACGGCCAGCCGTATTGCGCGCCCACCGGCAGGTTGGTGAGATAGTCGGGCACCAGGTCCGATCCCAGCATGTCGCGCTCGTTCACCGTCGTCCACAGCTCCCCGGTCCAGGGGCTGAAATCGAGCCCGTTGGGGTTGCGCAGACCCCCGGCGAATTGCCGCTGGCGATTGGTTTCGAGGTCATATTGCCACACCATCGCGCGGCCTTCCTCGACTGCCATCCCCTTGTCGCCGATATTGCTGACCGATCCGACCGCGACAAAGAGGCTCTTGCCGTCGGGCGAGATTTCCATGTTGCGCATCCAGTGGCCACCGCCGGCCGGCAGGTCCATCAGCTTGCGCCCCGGCCCGCCGACGGCTTCGGCCCCCAATTCATAGGGGAATGCGAGCACGGCATTGTGGTTGGCGACATAAAGCGTGCCGTCGGCCCAGCTCATGCCCGAAGGCGATTCGAGCCCCTCTTCCAGCAGCACCAGCCGGCGTTCGGCATTGCCGTTGCCGTCGGCATCGCGCAGCAGCACGATCTGGTTGGGCGATTCGCCCGCGGCCCCGGCCCGGGAAAACAGAATGCCTTCGATCCAGCCGCGAATGCTGCCCATGATCCCGTTATCGCCGCCTTGCTTGGCCGGTGCGCGGGTCAGGGTGACGAGAATGTCGCCATTGGGCAGGGCGTAAAGGATCCGCGGGTGATCGAGCCCCTCGGCAAAGCGCCGCACCTCCAGCCCCTCGGCCGCAATCGGGGCTTCGCCTGCTGCCCAGCCCACCGGCTCGGCGATCTGGACGGTGGGGAAGCTTTCCGGATCGCCCTCCTGCAACACCGGATCGGTCCCTGCGACTTCATCGACCGACAGATCGGCGGTGTCGCCGCGCGTCAGGAAAAACAGCGCGACCCCGGCGATCACCAGGAACACGACAAGAGCGATTGCGATTTTGCGAAGGATGGCCATGTGGGGGGAATAGAGCCGGGCTGCGCAGGCGGCAACTGGCAACCTTGGTGCCAGACGGCGGAAAGGCCTTTTGCGACGTGTACGATTTCAAGCCCGATCCTGCCGGCGATCCGGCGGAGGCCTATCGCCAGCTGCTTGGCGCTGCCGATGCGCTCACCGCAGGCGAACCCGATGCGGTCGCGAACATGGCCAATGTCGCCGCGCTGCTGTGGGAGTTACTGCCCGATTTGAACTGGGCGGGCTTTTATCGCGCGGCTGCGACCAAGGACGGCGGTGCGGAGGAACTGGTGCTCGGGCCGTTCGTGGGGCGTCCCGCCTGCATCCGTATCCCGTTCGGCACCGGCGTCTGCGGCACTGCTGCTGCCACCGGCACGACCCAGCGGGTCGAGGATGTCCACGCCTTCCCCGGCCACATTGCCTGCGACGCGGCGAGTCGCTCGGAACTGGTGGTGCCGGTGCTGCGCGAGGGCCACGTGATCGCCGTGATCGATTGCGACAGTCCCTCGCCAGCGCGGTTCGGCACAGTCGATGCGCAAGGGATCGAGACTCTGGCGGCGCTGTTGTCCGACCGGATCTAAGGTTCCGTGCCCGACCGGCCCGAAACGGGACAGCGTGGCAAGCGCCGCTTGGGGCCGGCCGCCCTTCGATGGTAAGCTTTTGCTAACCATCAGTCGCAACCGGCTGAAAGAGGGGAACAGTATTATGCCCAATCGCCTGCCGCTCCGCGTGTTCGCCAGTCTCGCTGCGGCGCTGCCCGCCCTTGCCCTTCCAGCGACCCTGAGCGCGCAAGACGATGTCTATCTCCCGCCGCTTGCGCCCCTGCCCGAGGCGCAGGTGCGCGATCTCCCGCCGGAATACCGCACCGCACCTTTACCGGCACAGGGTTCGACGGAAAGCTTCGCGCAGAGTGTCACGCTGGGCGAGGTGACGACCATCGGCCCGGATGGGGTCGAGACGGTCACCCGCACGCGCCGCATCGATGCCCGCACGCCCGATGCGGCAGCCAGCGTGTCGCCGGGTTCTCAATCGCTCGGTCGAATCCCGATGGGTCAGGTGCCCTACGCTCCGCCCGCCTACGCGCCGGCGAGCTATGCGCCGCCTGTCTACGCTCCGTCCTATGCCCCGGCCCCGGTGGTGTTCGAGCGTGCGCAATGGCTCGAGGAATGCCGCCGCCGCACGGCGGGGCGCAACAACAAAGATACCGGCCTGATTATCGGCGGCCTGCTCGGCGCGATCGCCGGGGGTGTGGCGGGTTACGAGATCGCCGGCGCGGGTGACCGCGTGCTCGGCACCGCGCTCGGTGTGGGCGGCGGCGGACTGATCGGCGGATTGCTGGGCAGCCTGTTCGGCGGCCGCAAGAAGAACCGCTACGACTGCGAAGCGGCGCTCGATGGCTACATGACCCAGTTCGGCGCCCCCGACACGCGCATCGCCAGTCGTGAAATCCCTGCCTATCCTAATGGTTACGGTCAGCAAGCAGGGTATGCCAGCTATTACTACGCCCCGCCGCAGCAGGTGGTGCTGGTCCCGGTTCGCACCGAAGTGCAACAGCAGGTAGTGGTCCGCGAAACCGAACGGTTCGAAACCATCCCCGGCGCGTCGCGGATCATCCCCGACCGCGTGCCGGCTTCGCCCAAGCTGATCAAGGCCGACCGCTGACTCCCATCGATATGAGACCGCAAAACCCCGGCGAAGTTGCGTAGCGCGACTTCGGTGGGGTTTTGCGCAGGTTTCCCTGTCAGAATTCGCCGCCGGTCAGGCGCTGGCATACCAGATCGAGCTGATCGAGCGTGGTGTAGCGGATCGCGATCGTGCCCTTGCGCGGATCGACCTCGGCCTTGATCCGTACCGCCAGGCCGAGAAATTCCTCGAGATGGCGTTGGACCGCGAGAATATCGGCATTGTCCTCGGCAGGAGCAGCCGGGGTTTTGGTCTCCCCCACCGGATCGCTGTTCGTTTTCGCCAACTTGCGCACCAGCAACTCGACCTCGCGGACCGAGAAATTCTCGGCGACCGCGATTTTTGCCAGTTCCTCGGCATCCTCGCGGCCGATCAGCGCGCGCGCATGGCCCATCGACAGGTGCCCTTGCTCGACGAGATCGAGCACCCCGTCAGGCAGAGCCAGCAAGCGCTGCATATTGGCGACGTGACTGCGCGACTTCTCGACCATCCGGGCAATATCGGCCTGGGTCATCCCCTCATCCTCGGCCAGCCGGTGATAGGCGCGCGCTTCCTCGATCGGGTTGAGGTCTTCGCGCTGCAGGTTCTCGATCAGCGCGAGCGCCATCACCTCGCGGTCGGACAGCTGGCGGACCAGCGCCGGGATTTCGTGCAGCCGCGCCTTCTGCGCCGCACGCCAGCGCCGCTCCCCGGCCACCAGCTGATAGCCATCGCCGCCGGGATGCGGTCGGACGATGATCGGCTGGATCACGCCGCGCGCTGCGATTGAGGCGGCCAGTTCATCAAGCGCGGCCTCGTCAAAGTATTTGCGCGGATTGCCCGGCAACGGCTTGATCGCGGCCAGCGCCACCATCCGCAGGGCCGCTTCCCCCGAGGCCGGCGCCGTCGCTGGCTCACCCGATGCAGGTTCCGATGCCCGCACAAGCGGTTCTTCGCGGCGGGTCTCACCCAGCAGCGCCCCGAGCCCCTTGCCCAGCCGCCGCGGCTTCTCCGCTGCTACGCGGGAAGATGTTGCAATATCAACCGATTGCACGCGATCATCGCTCATGCGGCTTGTCTTTCAGCGGGAAAGCGCCCGATCAGCTCGCGCGCCAGCGACATATAGGCACGGCTGCCGGTGCAGTGCTGGTCATAGACCAGCGCGGGCAGACCGTGGCTCGGCGCTTCGGAGAGGCGCACGTTGCGCGGGATCACGGTTTCGAACACCAGCTTGCCGAGGCAGTCGCGGACATCGTCCGATACCTGATCGGTCAACCGGTTGCGGCGATCGAACATGGTCAGTGCCACGCCGATGATGCCGAGGTCCGGATTGAACCGCTGCTGCACCTGCTCGACGGTCTGGAGCAGCTGGCTCAGCCCCTCAAGCGCGAAGAACTCGCACTGCAACGGGACCAGCAGCGTATCGGCTGCGCACAACGCATTCAAGGTCAGCAATCCCAGCGATGGCGGGCAATCGATGAAGGCGATTTCATGGTCGGCATGGTTCTTCAGAGCGTTGCGCAGACGGTCGGTCCGGTGCTCGACCGAGACCAGCTCGATCTCCGCTCCGCTGAGGTCGACCGTGGCCGGAACGATGTCGAGCCGGGGGATTGCGGTCGGAACAACCGAATCGCGCAAGGCGACGCCATCGACCAGCAGGTCGTAGGTCGATATTTCACGCGAAGCCGCGCTGACTCCAAGCCCGGTCGAGGCATTACCCTGCGGATCGAGATCGATCAGCAGCGTGCGCCATCCGGTTGCCGCCATTGCAGTAGCGATGTTGATCGCGGTGGTGGTCTTGCCCACTCCGCCCTTCTGGTTGGCGATGGCGATTGTCAGCATGACGCTATCCTACCCTTCCCGCGCTGTCCGCGAACCACAGGATCGCACGATGATCCCCGCTTCGGGATCGGTCAAGGAATGTTCCACGTGAAACATTTTCCGAATCGAAGGTTTCAGGCTGTCCAACTCCTGCGCCGCTGAGCGTCCCTTGGGCAATAGGTAGCGGGTCGCGCTTGTGGAGAAGGGTGCGGACAAATTGAG
>DAIQNP010000104.1:0-8431 GCA_036788335.1 Erythrobacter sp. | reverse complement strand
TCAGCGGCACGTCGGGGTCCATGCGGTAGAGCGAGGAGTTGTCGATCACCACGCAACCCGCAGCCGCCGCCTTGGGCGCATATTCGCGCGCCGGGCCGGAGCCTGCCGCGAACAGCGCGATGTCCCAGCCGGCCCAGTCGAAATGCTCGATATTGCGGCACTTGAGCATCTTGCCGGTGTCGCCGAATTCGACCTCTGAGCCGACCGAGCGCGATGAGGCGACTGCGGCCACCTCGTCGAGCGGGAACTCGCGTTCGGCGAGCACCTGCATCATTTCGCGCCCGACATTGCCGGTCGCGCCGACCACTGCCACCCGGTAAGCCACTGTGCATTCTCCTGAAGACGTGGCTGCGCGAGATAGCGTGCGCCCGGCCAAGCGCAACCGCTAACCGCGCGGTGCAGACCTATTCCGGCTCGGTCGCTGCGGGCGGCGTCACGCCGTGGCTCTCGAGGAAGCGGAAGATCGAATTCCACACGTGCGGGCTGACCTTCTCGCCGCCGACGCGGTGGGTATAGCCGGGGTAGAGCATCATCTCGAACGGCACGTTGTTCTCTTGCAGCACACTGATGAGTTCCGACGAATTCTCGAACACCACATTATCATCCGCCATGCCGTGGATCAGCAGCAGCGGATCACTGATGTTCGTCGCATCAGGAATGGCGCTGGCCTGCTGGTAGGCTTCGGGCACCTCGCGCGGGTCGCCCATGTAGCGTTCGGTGTAGTGGGTATCGTACAGCTCCCACCGCGTTACCGGAGCGCCGGAAATGCCCGCAGCATAAAGGCCGGGGTCGGCCTGCAACTGCTTCAGCGTCATGTAACCGCCATAGGACCAGCCATAGATCGCGATCTTGTCCGGATCGACGAAATCGAGGCTCTTGAGGAACCCCGCCCCCGCCTTCTGGTCGCGGACCTCGACCCCGCCCATCGCACGGTAGATCGGCTGTTCGAAATCCACACCCCGGTTGGCCGAACCGCGATTGTCGAGCACGAAATAGATGTAGCCCCTGTCGACCACCGCCTGAGCGAGCGGCCCGTCCCAGCCCCTCGTCACCATCTGCGGCCCCGGCCCGCCGTAATGGCTGAAGAACACGGGATAGCGCTTGCCCGGCGCCATCTCGGGCTTGAGCATCATCCAGTGCAGCGGCGTGCCGTCCTCGGCGGCGATAGTGCCATATTCGGGGGTCACGTGCCCGGCGAGGTAGAGAGCGTAGGGGTGATCGCCATCGACGCGGTTTTCCTCGATCCATGCCACCCGCTCGCCCTCGGGTGTGGCGAGGTAGGACTGCGGGGGCTGCAAGGAATTCGAGCGGGTGACGTAGAGCAGCCGCGCCGCGCCATCCATGCTGGCGCTGTTGGTGTAATCGGGATCGGTGAGCAGTTCGGGCTCGCCTGTCCCGTCCAGCCGCGCGCGGTAGATCTGCTGGGTCAGCACATCGGTGGTCGCCTGATAGGTGAAGGTGCCAGCCTTCTCGTCCACCCCGACCAGCGTGGTGGTGGGCGAGGTGCCGCGCGTCAGCTGCGTCCACTGCCCGCCTGCATAGCGATAGAAATGGCCGTAACCGTCGCGCTCTGACCACCACAGCAGGCTGCCGTCCTTGAGGAAGCGGTAATTGTCGGAGAGGTTGACCCAGTAATCGGGGCGCGCGGATTTTTCCGTGAACCAGATAAAGCTTGCCCCGGTGGCCGGATCGACCCGCAGCACGTCGGTCCGGGTCTGCGCGCGGTCCTGCCGCTGGACATAGATCGCGCTGCCATCGGGCGCCCAGTCGACCCGCGCGACATAGATATCCAGATCGAGGCCGAGATCGACCTTCACGCTGCCCGAGCCGTCCGGGTCCATCACGAACAGCTCGACCACCGCATTGTCGGTGCCGGCGGCAGGATATCGCTGGTCAAAAACCTTGGTGCCCGTCGCGCCGATCGCTGCGCGGGTGACGATGCCGACGCTGGCCTCGTCGGTCCGCTGGACCACGATGCGGCTGTCATCGGGGCTCCACCAGTAACCGGAAAGCCGCGCCATTTCCTCCTGCGCCACGAACTCCGCCTCGCCCCAGCGGATGGTTTCGCCTTCCTGCGGGGTAATGGGCTGCGCTTCTCCGCCGACCGGGCCGACCCACAGCCGCCGGTCTCGCACGAAGCTGACGTAGCCGCCCTTGCTCGACAGCTTGGGGTTGAGTTCGGTCTCCTCGGTGTCGGTCAGCCGGGTGACGCTGCCATCCAGTTTCGCCAGAAACAGGTCGCCGTCGAGCGGCACCAGAACGCCTGACCCGTCGCTGGCCCACTGGTAGGCGATAATTCCCTTGAGGCTGCCGACGCGGGCACGTTCGCGCTGCATCTTCTCGTCCTCGGACAATTCGCGGCCCGAGCCGAGGGCCTCGCTATCGACCAGCATCCGCCATTCGCGGGTGTCGATGTCATAGCCCCACAGGTCGTAGCGTTCGCGGTCCTCGGCGCGGTTGCGCAGCAGGGTGAGGTAGCGGCCATCGGGCGACAGCTTCACCTGCCGGGGCGCGGGGCCAGCGAGGCCGGGGCTGGCAAAGACCCGTTCGAAGCTGAGCGTGGCGGCGGCTTCAGGCACGGCATCCTCCGCAATGGCTGGAGCGGCGACAATCAGGGCAACAGCAGCAAGAACAAAACGCATCCAAAGCTCACCTCGTCATTGCGAGCCGCCGCAAGGCAGCGCGGCAATCCACGGACTGACGGTCAGTCCCCGGATTGCTTGGTCGCTGACGCTCCTCGCAATGACGCGGGCGAATGGCAAGAGGCGCAAACGAAAAGGGCGGCCCCGCAGGACCGCCCTTCGCAATGCTGGCCGGCAGGCTTACGCCTTGGGGGCGAAGTCGCGGCGCTCGGCGATACGTGCGCTCTTGCCGGTGCGGCCGCGCAGGTAATACAGCTTCGCGCGGCGCACGACACCGCGGCGGACCACGGTGATGCTTTCGACGATCGGCGAATAGAGCGGGAAGACGCGTTCCACGCCTTCGCCGAAGCTCATCTTGCGCACGGTGAAGTTGCTGCCCATGCCGCGGTTCGAGCGAGCAATCACCACGCCTTCGTAATTCTGGATACGTTCGCGGCTGCCTTCGATCACCTTCACGCCGACGCGCACGGTATCGCCCGCGCGAAATTCGGGGATGGTCTTACCCGACTTGGCAATCTCTTCGGCTTCAATCTGCTGGATCAGGTTCACTGGTCCGGTTCCTTGTGTTCTCGCCGCGCGCCAGAGGCAGGCTGGACCCGAGCGCCCTCATGACGCTCCCACAAGTCCGGCCTGCGTAACCGTGTGTCCGTCTCGCTTTGCAGCTTGCGCCACGCCGCGATCCTCGCATGATCCCCCGATCGCAGCACTTCGGGGATCGTGCGCCCTTCCCATTCCTGAGGTCGGGTATAGTGCGGATATTCGAGAAGGCCGTTTTCGTACGACTCCTCGGCTCCGCTGGAAGGCGCGCCCATTACGCCGGGAAGCAGCCGAATGCAAGCATCAAGGATGGTGAGCGCCGCCATCTCGCCGCCGGAAAGGACAATGTCGGCGAGGCTGACCTGTTCGATCTCGGGCCGGGCTTCGAACAGGCGTTCGTCGAAGCCTTCAAACCGCCCGCACAGGATGATGACGCCGGGGCCGGTGGCGAGCTCGCGGATGCGGGCTTGCGTAATGGGTTTGCCCCGCGGGGTCATGGCGAGGATGGGCCGATCCTCCCCTGCAAGGGGAGGGGGACCATCCGCAGGATGGTGGAGGGGCAGGTGCGGCTTATCCGTCCCTCGACCGTCCGGAACAGCCGAGGGCGCCCCTCCACCACCCCGGATCAAGTCCGGGGCGGTCCCCCTCCCCGTTCCGGGGAGGATCGAGTCCAAAGCCCGCGCCAGCACGTCGCACTTCAGCACCATTCCCGCCCCGCCGCCCGCGGGCGTATCGTCCACAGTGCTGTGCTTGTCGGTGGCAAAGTCGCGGATCTGCACCGTCTCGCAGGCCCACTTGCCCTCGGCCATCGCGCGGCCCGCCAGCGACACGCCGAGCGGGCCGGGGAACATCTCCGGGTAGAGCGTGAGGATGGTGGCGGCGAAGGTCATTTGCGGCGCAGGAACGCCCAGACGGCCTTCCAGAACCGCGCTTCCAGCACCATCAGCCGGGCGATCCATTCGGGCATCGCAAACTCGCGTTCGAGGGTCTTGGCATCGGCGTTCCGGCGGTAGACTGCGCCGACCACCTTCCAGAAAATCCAACCTTCGAAAGCAAGGATGCCGATCAGCGCCAGATTGCGCAGGGCCGAAAGCTCGCCGATGATGAATTGGTTGGGCTCGGGCACGATCCATCCCGCAGCGAACAGCCCGATCCCCGCAATGCCGAGGCAGCGCAGCAGTCGGTCCTTGCGGGTCAATTCGCTGTCAAAGGCGGCAAGGTACAGCAGCGGCATGAACACGCACAGGTCGAACAGCGCCACCCACTCGCTGCGCGGATAGGCGCTCCAGTCGAGCGAGCGCGCGACCGCCCATTCGATGGCGATGGCGAGCGGCAGGGCGATCAGGAAGAACCACCTTTCGCGCGGTTTGCGAAATCTCAATTCCATTGGACGCCCTCCTTCGCTTTTGAATCCACCCGCAGCTCGAACACATTCAGCCGCGCATGATGCCCGTCGCTACCAAGGTTCGCCAGTCCAACCGCAATTTCCCTAACGGGATCGGAGCGGCTTGCACGACGGCGACAGAAAGCAAGGTCATGCCCGCCGCTTACGCCGGGAACTCACCCCCCGCAACCGCCGCAACCGCCGCCGCAGCCGCCTCCGCCATCCCCGTCGCCGTCGCCTCCGCTGCCGCCGCCATCGCCGGCGCTCTGGCGCAGCGCGTGAACCGGCTCCCACGGAGTGCCGACCAGCACCGCAGTGCCGAACAGCGCCACCGCCAGCGCGGCTTCATCGGGCCGAGGGGCACGGCGCAGACGCGAAGCCTGCTTCGCAAGCCTGCGCACCGCCGCCTGCCCGGCGAGCGTGCACGAGTTGCCCTTGAGGAACCGCACCAGTGCCAGCACCGCCGTTGCCGCCATGAAAACCATCAGGAACCCGGTCGGCTCGCCCACCGCCGCGCCCGATGCGCGGCGATACTCCCCCAGCGCCAGCATCGCGAGCAAGGGCGTGGCCGACAGCAGTTGCAGTTTCCAGCGCTCCCCTGCCGCGATCAGCAGCCCGCGCCGCACCAGCCGCGCCTCGATCCGATCCGCCTCGGTTTTCAGCGTCCGGGCCGCCTGCATGAAGGTGAACTTGCCCGGCAGCGCCAGCACCGCCGTCCCCGCGCGTCCGGCGGGCACGAAGCTGCGTTCGACCTCGAGCTTGGAATCGAGCGCCGAACCGATCCCGCCGCGAGTGTACAAATCTGTCAGCACGGACTGGCTCAACCGGTCGACCCCGCCCGCCAGATAGGCGATTTCCTCGGGGTCGTCAGGTGCCGTGCCGCGGCCCGGGGGGCGCAGGTTGGCCGGGATCCACAAGGCCGCCAGCCCGGCAAAGCCCAGCATAACGGCATAGAACACAAGGAAATCCGACCCCGCCCAGGACGAAAACAGCTGCATCAGCCCCATCCTCCCATCATCCACCCGGCGGCCACCCCCGCCAGGGCGAGCGCCAGCGCGATCCCGAACGCCGCGCGGCGCGACATCACCATAGCATCGGAGGGGTTAACACGAAATGCTTGCGGATCGCGGCCAAAGCGGCGCGCGGCGGCGGGCCAGATATCGGGCGGCGGCGGCTCGCCGAAAGTCGCCTCATATGCAGCGAGGGTTGCGGCATATTGGTTATAATACCGATCGCGTTCCGCCGCGCCGCCAGCCGTCGGGCCGTGGTGCAGATCGGCGCGCAGCACCTCGGGACAGAACACGCCCCAGTAATCGCGGCTGTAGGTCAGGTGCAGGTGCCACGCCTGATCGACCGCATCGGACGGGGTGACCTCATGCCCGGCGGTCATCGCGAGGTGGCAGAAGCGCTTGTATTCGCCAATCACCCGCTCGGCATGGGGCAGGCTCCAGCGGTTCTCGCGCGCGAGCCGCGCGGCGAAGGTGAGCGCTGCGTCAGGCGGCCCAATCGGGTGCGCCGCGATACGGTGCCAAAGCTCGGTGTCGGTCGCCCTCACGCGCCTAATCTTCGGCGAAAGCGCTCGCAATCACAAGCCGGTGTTCGTCCCATTCGATCACGGCCGCCGGGATCATCGGCACCATGAAGGTCTTGGTGCCCTTTTCGGGCGGGGGATCGCGGGTGATTTCGATCAGGTCGGTCGCGCCGAAATTCTCGATCGCCAGCACCGTGCCGACGGCTTCGCCCGCATCGGTCACCACCGGCAGGCCGAGCAGGTCGGCGTGGTAGAACTCGCCCTCTGCGAGCGGCGGCAGCGCGCTGCGCGGCACGGTCAGCGCGGTGCTGCGCAGGCACTCGGCATCAGCGCGCGACGTGCTCTCCGCAAAGCGCGCGACCGCGCCGCCCTTGCCATCATCGCGCACCTTGATCAGCGTCAGCGCGCCGTCGTTGAAGCTCTTGTGATGGGCGAGCGCGGCCGCGCCTTCCCCGAACAGCTTGAGACGCACCTCGCCCGCCACCCCGTGCGCGCCGGCGATGGCGGCGAGAGTGACGGGCTTGTCGGTCATTGGCCGTTCCCCGTTCGTCCTGAGCCTGCCCGAGGACAGCCCTTCTTCTGCGCCGGAGCGGAAAGGAAGAACATGGCTTCGACAAGCTCAGCCCGAACGGATTGGGGCATTGGAATCAGCCTTCGGCCTTTTCTTCGCCAGTGGCTTCTTCTGCGGCGGGCGCTTCTTCGGCGGGGGCTTCTTCAACAGGCGCTTCTTCAGCCGGTGCTTCTTCAACCGCAGGCGCGGCGGCGGCGGCCTTGGCTTCTTCCTCGGCAGCGCGGGCGGCTTCCTCGGCTTCTGCAACCTTGGCGGCACGCTCTTCGGCGCGGTCCTTGGCTTTCTCGCCCGGCTCGCCCTTCTTGGGGTTCACGCGAGCAGCGCGTTCCTTGATTCCGGCGGCATCGAGGAAGCGGGCGACCCGGTCGGTCGGCTGGGCGCCGACGCCGAGCCAGTAGCGGGCGCGATCGCCGTCGAGCTTCACGCGCTCGTCGCTGTCCTTGGCGAGCAGCGGGTTATAGGTGCCGATCTGTTCGAGATACTTGCCGTCACGCGGGCTACGGCTGGTGGCGACGACGATGCGGTAATAGGGACGCTTCTTGGCACCGCCGCGCGAAAGCCGGATGGAGATTGACATGGAGTGTTACCTTTCGATCATATTGAATTGAAAACGTTGAACCTGAACTTCGGAAATCAAATCTATTTCTTGCTGCGCGGAGGCCCGCCCAGGCCGGGCAGGCCGCCACCGGAACCCATGCCGCCGGGACCACCGAGGCCGGGCAGGCCGCCGCCGCCCATACCTCCCCCCATGCCGCCCATCGGACCGCCGGGGCCGCCCATTCCGCCGCCCCCGCCGAACATCGCGGCAAGGCCCTTCAGGCCGCCCATCTTCTTGATCTGCTTCATCGCGCGGGCCATTTCCTGATGCATCTTCAGGAGCTTGTTGACCGTCTGCACATCGGTGCCGCTGCCGGCCGCCACCCGCTTCTTGCGCTTGGCGTTCATCAGGTCGGGATGGGCGCGCTCCTTGGCGGTCATCGAGCCGATGATCGCTTCCATATGGACCAGCACCTTGTCGTCCATGCCCGAGTTGGCCATCGCTGCCTTGGCCTTCTTCATGCCCGGCATCATGCCCGCGAGCATCCCCAGCCCGCCCATGCTGCGCATCTGGCGCAATTGCATGGCGAGATCGTTGAGGTCGAACTTGCCCTTCTCGATATTGCGGGCGAGCTTTTCGGCGTCCTCTTCCTTGATTGTCGCTGCGGCACGTTCGACCAGGCTGACCACGTCGCCCATGCCGAGGATGCGGTCGGCGACGCTGGCGGGGCGGAAGGGTTCGATCGCGTCGAGCTTTTCCCCGGTCCCGGCAAACTTGATCGGCTTGCCGGTGACGGCGCGCATCGACAACGCCGCACCGCCGCGCGCGTCGCCGTCCATCCGGGTCAGCACCACGCCGGTGAGCGGCACTTCGCTGGTGAAATTCTGCGCGACGTTGACCGCGTCCTGCCCGGTCAGCGCATCGACCACCAGCAGCACTTCAGTGGGCGCGGAGACGCCTGCGACCGCCTTCATCTCGGCCATCAGCGCATCGTCGACATGCAGCCGGCCCGCGGTATCGAGCAGCAGCACGTCGAAATTCTGCAAGCGCGCCGATTCCATCGCCCGGCGGGCAATGTCGACCGGCTGCTGGCCCTGCACGATCGGCAGGGTGGCGACATCGACCTGCTTGCCCAGCACCGCGAGCTGTTCCTGCGCTGCCGGACGATTGACATCGAGCGAGGCCATCAGCGCCTTCTTGCCGTGGCGTTCGCGGATCAGCTTGGCGA
>DAIQNP010000103.1:0-8436 GCA_036788335.1 Erythrobacter sp. | reverse complement strand
TTCGACACCCGGATGCTGCGGAACAGCTCCGAAGCGAAGGTGTTGAAGTCGAACCCGCGCCCGCGGTTGGTCCCGCCCGAAGCGTCGGTTCCGCCGGTGGTCGACAGCGTCTCCATCCCGTTGATGCGCACGCGGGTGAAATCGGGAATGAGGCCGCGCACCGTGATGGTGCGGCCTTCGCCATTGTCGCGGTCGATCGACACGCCGGGAATACGCTGGATCGATTCCGCGAGGTTCAGATCCGGGAAGTCGGCAATGTCCTCGGCAAGGATGACATCGACCGAATTGACGGCCTCGCGCTTCTGACCCAGCGCTGCGTTAAGGCTGCTGCGGAAGCCGGTGACGATGATATCCTGCCTGTCCGCCTCTGCCACCGCCTCGGTGGCCGGCTCTTCCTGAGCCCATGCGGCGGCTGGCAGAAACATGGCGCTGCCCAGCAGAAGGGCGGACTTGAAACTGGTGATCCCGAACATGTGTGACACGAGCCTTCTCCCTGTTTTGACGAGGGAGTGACACCGGTTTCCGATCGCATCCAGCGACCCCGAACCTTCCCCACATACTCTCCCTCCCCGATTTTTGGTAACCGGTGTCATTATGAATTGCCATGCTTGGCAGTTTCTGTCAAGCAGCTAGCAGGAACTTGGGAGAGTGACAGAAATGCGTGGATTTTTCGCCTTCATGGGGGCGCTGGCCCTGCTTGTCGTGCTTATGCCGCAACAGGCTTTTGCCCACTCCGCCGACCCGACTCAAGGGGGTGCCGGGGGCAGGATCATCCGGGTGACGACGCTGGAGAAAGACGGACCGGGCAGCCTGATCGAAGCGATCGAGGCCGAAGGTCCGCGGATCATCGTGTTCGAAGTGGGCGGGGTGATCGATCTCGGACTGGAGTCGATCAATGTGCGCAACCCCTTCCTTACCATCGCAGGGCAGACCGCGCCATCGCCGGGGATCACGCTGATCCGCGGCGGGATCGACGTGCGTGCCCATGATGTGAAGATTTCCCATCTGCGGATCCTGTCGGGCGTTTCCGGACAGACGATCGAGAGCGGCTGGGAGGCGGATTCCTTCTCCACCGTCGCGGCGCACAATGTCGTGATCGAAAACAGCACCCTGATGTGGGCGGTGGACGAGAACATGTCTGCCAGCGGCCCGCGCTTTACCGGCAACACGGTCGAAGAATGGCGCAATGGTACCAGCCGCAACGTCGTCTTCCGGCTGAACCTCGCCGCCGAAGGGCTGGCCAATGCCAGCCACCCCAAGGGCGAACATTCCAAGGGATCGCTGATCCACGACAATGCGACCGGGATCGTGTTCGACCGCAACATCTGGGCGCACAATGTCGAGCGCAGCCCGCTGGTGAAAGGGGGGGCGCAGGTGCTGATGGTCAACAACCTGATCTACAACCCGCAACTGCGTGCGGTGCATTACAACCTGATGGATCTCGAATGGGGCGCCCAGCCGCGCGTCACCGGAGAGATCACCGCGGTCGGCAACATGATGCGCGGCGGCAACGATACCGATCCGGGTCTGCCGTTCCTGATGCTGGGCGGGGCGGGCGACCTGGCCTATTACGGGCGCGACAACATGGCCGTCGACCGGCTGGGCAATCCGCTGCCGATGTTCGGCCGCTACGGGGTGACCGAGGCCCGGCTGATCGAAGCCGAAGCGCCGCTCGCCAGTCTCGAAGGATACGACATCATTCCGACCGAGGAGGTCGAAACCACCCTGCTCGCCACCGCCGGTGCGCGTCCGTGGGATCGCGGGGCGGAGGAGATCCGGGTGCTGTTCTTCATCGCCGAAGGGCGCGGCGAGATCATCGATTCCGAAGACGAGGTGGGCGGCTATCCGGTGCTGGAGCCGACTGCCGCGCCGTTTGTCGAAGCGGACTGGGATCTGGCCACCATGACCCCGAAATCGGGCATCTATCCGGGGCAGAAGGCGGGGGCGCAGGAGCACCTGTCGCCGCGTGACCGGGCGATGCGCAGCGGCAGATCGGAATGATCGCACCGGCCTTCATCGCTCTGCTGCTCGGCGCCGGGCCGCAGGTGGCCGAACAGCCTGCCGCCGCTGCGCCGCCGATGGTGGTGATCCGCGAAGCCGACACGCTGCGCGAGGAACCTCCCCCGCACGGCGCGATCGGCATGAGCACCGCCTACCGGATTTCCGACGTCGTCCCGCAGCCGCGCGCGATGGAGTTCCGCCGCCGCATCCTCCACGTCGGCGCGGCCATCGGCGAACATCCGATCGACCATGACGAGGTCTATTACGTCCTCTCCGGCCGCGGCGAAGTCGTCTCGGACGGGGTTAAGGCGATGCTCGAACCGGGGATGGCGGCGTATCTTTATCGCGGCGCGGTGGTCGGCATCGTGCAGGTGGGCGACGCGCCGCTCGACCTGATCGTCAGCTACCCCAACCCGCCGCAGCGCTGATCAAGTGCCCGGCTGCACATAGGGCACGCGGCCGAACAATTCGCGCTCCCATCCGCGCGGGTTGTCGACCACCCGGCTGGCGACATCGAACACCATGGTGGCGCGCCGATTGAGGTCATAGGCGGGCCAGCCCGGATCGCCGCTGCGCGCGAAACGGACGAAGGCATCCATGACGGTTGCGCTCATCGCCGATTGCGCAGGCGTGGGGGCAGGGACCGTGCCGAACGCCAGCCCGATGTCGTCGGTGTGCGCGGCGTTCTCGAAATCGAGCTGGTAGACGAAGGTGTTGTCGCGGCCATCATGCGCCCGTGCCTCCGCCTCCTCGACCTGCCCGCGCCAGCTGCGCGCTGCGGTAACGATGCGGTGGAACAGATCCAGCGGAGTCGCTTGCGGGTAGCGGGCGCGGAATTGCGCCACCACCCATCCGGCATGAATGTCGATTTTCATCTCCGGCGCGATCCGCTCGGCAAGGTTGTCCCATGACAGCCCGGCCAGCACCTTGCTGTCGGCAGCAAAGAACGCCCGCGTCTCGGCCACCGTGTTGCCGAGCAGCATCGGGATCTGCGCCGATTGCGGCGGTGCGTCGGGCCAGAAGGGGTGGCGCGGCAGGCTGCGCATATCGAGCACCGGCCCCATATAGACCCGCCCGCCCAGCACCGGATCCGTCGCGTCGAGTGCTGCCAGCAGCGCCCCCACCGGAGCGGTGGCCGGATCGACACCTTCGCCCAGCGCCGCAAGGAATGCCCCGGCACGCTTGCCCGCATTGGTCGGACCGGACGCGGTCACCTGCTGGCCGCTCATGGTGATCGCCTTGTGGAACAGTCCGGCCGCCGCCGGCATCGCCATCAGCGTCGCGATCTTCGCTCCCCCGCCCGATTGCCCGAACAGCGTGACATTGCCCGGATCGCCGCCGAAGGCCGCAATATTGCGCTGCACCCATTCGAGCGCCGCAATCAGATCGAGCTGCCCGGCATTGCCGCTGTCGGGGAAGCGACCGGGCAGATAGAGGTAGCCGAGAGCGTTCAGCCGGTGGTTGACCGTCACCACCACCACATCGCCCCGCGCCGCCAGCGCCGCGCCGTCGTTGAGCGGGTCGGTGACCGAGCCGTTGGAATAGGCCCCGCCATGAAAATAGACCATCACCGGGCGCGCAACGTCTTCGGTGGGCGGCGTCCAGACGTTGAGGAACAGGCAGTCTTCCGATTGCGGCTGATAGTCGCCGCGCTGCGGGCAGGCGGGGCCGAAACCCTGCGCCTGTTCCGCCATCGCCTTGCGCGAAGTGACCGGCACCGGCGGCCGGAACCGTTCGGCCCGGGCGTAGCGAATGCCCGAATACCGATGGGCGCGGATCGCAGCCTGCCCGGCGGGGCCATCGACAAACCCGCCGACATAGGTCCCCGACGGCGCACGGACCTGAGGGGGGCGACTGTTGGCGGCCCCTGCCGGCATGGCTAGCGCGCCTGCCGCAATCACGCCGCCTGCCAGCACCGACCGGCGGCTCCAGCCGTCAGCGGCGGACATCGCCCGCGCCCGCGCTGAAGCTTTCCAGCACGGCCCGGCCGATCAGGCACATGTCCCCCGGAATGGTGTGTTTGAGCGCTGCCAGCGCCAACCCGCGATGCGCCATCGCCTTCAGATCGCCGCTTTCCAGCCAGCCATCCAGCACGCCTGCGGCAAAGGCATCGCCGGTCCCGATCCGGTCGACGATCCCGGTCACATCGATTTCTTCGGTCTGGTAGCCGCCCGCGCGGTCATCGACCCGCGCCGAAATGCGGTGATGATCGCTGGTCACCAGATGCCGCGCGGTCGAGGCGATCAGTTCGAGCCGGGGGAAGGCGGCGAAAGCGGCCTCGGCGGCCTCGCGTCGGCGCTGCTCGCCCTCGCCCGAGAATTCCTTGCCGAGCAGCAGCGAGATGTCGCGGTGGTTGCCGATCAGCACGCTTGCCTCGTCCACCAGATCGCGCAGGATGGTGCGCGGGTCGCTGTCCCATGCATCCCACAATTGCGCGCGGTAATTGCCGTCGAAACAGATTGGCACACCGGCTGCGCGGGCTGCGGCCTGCGCGGCGCGGGCCAGTGCCACCCCGCCCGGACCCAGCGCCGGGGTGATGCCGCCGCAATGCAGCAGCCGCGCGCCCGCCAGCGCGCCGGCGAAGTCGATCTGATCGGCTTGCGCGCAGGCAAAGGCGCTGCCGGCCCGGTCATAGGTGATCGCCGCCGGCCTCGGGCCGGACCCGGCTTCGAGGAAATAGAGCCCCATCCGCCCCGGCGCCCGCGCAACGAAGGTGGCATCGACTCCAGTCGCACGCAGGCCGGCCAGCGCCTTGTCGCCCAGCGGATTGTCGCTCACCACCCCGGCAAAGCGAACCGCATGGCCGAGCGAGGCCAGCGCCGAGGCGACATTCGCCTCGGCCCCGGCCACGACCATATCGAAGGCACTCGCCTGGACCAGCAATTGCTGGCCCGGCGGCGACAGGCGCAGCACAATTTCGCCGAAACAGGTAATCGTCATGGGGCGGGATTACCGGGCCAGCCAGCCGCCGTCGACTGCAAGAATGTGCCCGGTGACATAATCCGCCGCGCCGGATGCCAGAAACACCGCCGCTCCGGCGATATCCTCGGGATTGCCCCAGCGCGCTGCCGGGATCCGTTCCAGAATCTGGCGGTTGCGGGTTGCGTCCGCCTGCAAGGCTGCGGTGTTGTTGGTGGTGATATAGCCCGGCGCGATGGCGTTGACCTGCACGCCCGCAGGCGCAAGCTCGTTCGCCAGTGCCTTGGTCAGCCCGGCGACGCCCGACTTGGCCGCGGCATAGCTCGGCACGCGGATCCCGCCCTGGAAGCTCAGCAGCGAGGCGATGTTGACGATCTTGCCCGATCCTTGCGCCATCATCACCTTGGCCGCGGCCTGGCTGAGGAAGAACAGGGTCTTGAGGTTGGTGTCGACCACCGAATCCCAGTCGTCCTCGGTGAAGTCGGCCAGATCGTTGCGGCGGATGATCCCGGCGTTGTTGACCAGGATGTCGAGCCCGCCGAGCGCTGTGACCGCGTCATCGACCAGCCCCTGCACCGGCGCGATTCCGGACAGGTCGGCGCGCAGATCGATTGCCTTGCGCCCGGTCGCCGCGATGCGCGCGAGCGTTTCGGCCGGTTCGCTGCGCCCTGCCAGCGCGATGTCAGCGCCCGCCTCGGCCAGAGCGACCGCGATCGCCTGCCCGATGCCGGTGTTGGCGCCGGTCACCAGCGCGCGCTTGCCGGTCAGATCGAAGGAAATGGCCATCAGTCCTGGTTCCCCGTCCCGCTCACAGCGCCTTGAGATAGGCGGCGATGCCATCGTCCTGGCAATGGGGGTAGAAATGCTCGGCGAACTTTTCGCCGGCGATGGCCTTCTTGAGCAGGTCCTGATCGACGGTTTGCAGCACGGTCAGCATGTCGTGGCAGGTCGCCGCCTTGAGATCCTTGAGGATGCCGCGATTGGTGGCCATGATCGCGGCGCGTTCCTTGGGATAGCCCGCGCCCGGCTCGCCTTCGAACAGCTTGCGATAGCAATCCTGCAAATTCAGTTCCGCCGCCCAGCCGAAGCCCTTGGCATAGGGCATCGAGATCGCGTTGCCGGCGTTGATCTGGCTGAACAGGAAGGCGTCGGTCGGATCGATCACCAGCCCGCAGAACACGCCGGGCATGGCATTGCAGGCCAGCATCGAGCCCATCCCGGTGCCGCAGCCGGTGACCACGAAATCGGCGGCCTTGGAATTGAGCAGGATGCCGGTCAGCAGCCCGTTCATGACGTAGGTCAGCGAGGCGCTGTCTTCGGCGGTGTACATGCCATAGTTGAATACCTCATGCCCCAGCGGCTCGGCCACGGCGGTCAGCGCCTCGTGGATGATGCCGTTCTTGGCGGCCTGGCTGTTTTCGGTGATGAGCGCGATCTTCATGTTCTCTCCCTTGGGCCGCATAGGAGCCCGCGATTGTGGCACGCCGCAAGGCGCATCAGGAAACCGGTGTCATGACCTGCCTTAGCCGCATTCCGCCCCGCGTTTCAACCCGTGATTTGCCCGCGCGGCGGCGCAACCGACTGGCGCTGCACCAGCCTGGCCGGGAAGCGGAAATGCTTTCCGGCGGAATCGTCCGGTGCAATCAGCTTCAATGCGGCGGCGCGGCCCATTTCG
Organism: Erythrobacter sp.; assembly: GCA_036788335.1. Taxonomy (GTDB): domain Bacteria; phylum Pseudomonadota; class Alphaproteobacteria; order Sphingomonadales; family Sphingomonadaceae; genus Erythrobacter. The sequence goes on along the minus strand of DAIQNP010000103.1, from coordinate 1,841 downwards.
CGCACCGGCCAGCCCACCGTGGTCAGCGGCGGCCAGATATGCGCCGCGATCGGCGAATCGTCGAAACCGATGATCGACAGGTCGTCCGGCACCTTCAGATCGCGCTGGCGGGCGGCATGGAAAGCGCCGGCCGCCATTTCGTCATTGCTGCAAAAGATCGCGGTCGGGCGGTCGGATACATCGAGCAGCAGGCTGGCAGCCGCGATCCCCGAATCGAACCGGTAGGTGCCCTGCGCCCGCGTCTGGGCCGACACGGCAAGGCCATGCGCCTGCATCGCCGCCAGAAACCCCTCGCGCCGTTCATGGGCCGAGCGGAACCCCGCTGGTCCCTCGATCAGCGCGATCCGGCGGTGGCCGAGGCCGATCAGATATTCGACCGCTTCCTGCACCACCTCGCGGTCGTTGGAGGCGACGATGTGATCTTCGTCGTCGAGCATCGCCGAACCCATGCGAACATAGCCGCAGCCCATTTCAAGGCACAGCTGCGCCAGCGCGTCGTTCTCGGAAATCGGCGGCAGGATCAGCACGCCATACAACCGCTGCTGTTCGAGGAACCGGCGGATGTCGTCCATCATCGCGGGCGAGTGGCGATCCACCGGGCGCACCACCAGCGCGAATTCGGTCGCGCGGATGGCATCGAGAACGCCTTCCTGAAAGTTCAGTACGGTCTGGGCATTGGGGTTGTCGTGCAGCAGGCCGAGCAGGAAGTTGTGGCGCAGCGCCAGCGCGCGCGCCTGTGGGTTGGGCACATACCCGAGATTGGCGATCACCGCTTCGACCTTGGTGCGGGTATCCTCGCTGAGCAGGGCGGAGCGGTTGATGACCCGGCTTACGGTTTTCTTCGAAACCCCGGCCAATCGGGCCACGTCGTTGATCGTCGGCGCCTTGGTTGCCTTTGCCATTGTCGGTCTTGCACGCCTTTCCCTGAAACCGCGCCCATCTAATCGGCATTGGCCCGAATGCAAAACCGGCCTTTGTCATGCCCCCCGAAGCGCGCAAGAAAGCTTTTGACACCGGTTTCCTTTTTCGCCAAGGCTTGCCCCCGTGGGGTTAGAGGACGAGAGAAAAACAGTGCCAATCGAAGCGCGCGACATCGCCGGCGCACAGGCGCGCGACATCGCCGGGGCGTTTGTCGCAGCGCGCCGCAGCGGCACCGCCATCACCGATTTTCCCGGACAGCGCCCACCCGATCTCGCCAGCGCCTATGCCATCCAGGACTGCGCCATCGCGCTGTGGGACGACCGCAGGGTCGGCGGCTGGAAGGTCGGCAAGATCAACCCGCCGACCGACGCGTTGCTGGGCGCCGACCGGCTGGTCGGCCCGGCGCTGTCCGATACCATATTCATGGCCACCGGCAGCCTGCGCACCTTCCCGGTGTTCCGCGGCGGCTTTGCCGCAGCCGAGGCCGAGTTCATGCTGCGCCTCGCCCCGCGCGAGGGCGCACTGCCCGCTACCCCGGCCGAAGCGATGGACTGGATCGACGCGGTCCGCATCGGGATCGAGATCGCGTCCTCGCCCTATGCCGGCATCAATGCCGACGGGCCCTGCGTGACGGTGGCGGACCACGGCAACAATGCCGGACTGCTGCTCGGGCCCGAGGTGCCGCGCGCGGACTGGGGCCGGCTGGACGATATCGGCGTCACGCTGGCGATCGACGGCGCAGAGGTGGGCCGGGCGACCACCGCCACCATGCTCGACGGACCGTTCGGCGCGGCGCGCTTCCTGATCGCCAACCTTGCCGCGCGCGGGATCGCGCCGACGCCGGGCTGGTGGATCTCCAGCGGCGCCATCACCGGAGTGCACGAAATCGACCCCGGCAGCACCGCAACCGCAACCTTCGA
>DAIQNP010000102.1:0-8488 GCA_036788335.1 Erythrobacter sp. | reverse complement strand
TGACCATGAAGAACACCATGATCAGCCCGTGCGCGGTGATGAACACGTTCCACATGTGCAGCGCGGTATTGATGTCGTTGGCACCGCCCATGAACTGCGCCCACCACTGCAGATACTGGATCCCCGGTTCGGCCAATTCGGCGCGCATGATGCCCGAAATCGCCCCACCAATGATCCCCGCGATGATCGCGAAGATCAGGTACATCGTGCCGATGTCCTTATGGTTGGTCGACATGAACCAGCGGGCGAAGAAGCCCGGCTTGTGATCGGCATGATCATGCGCGTCGTGCGCGGGATCGCTGTGGATGTCGAAGCCTTCTGCGGTAGTGGCCATGTTCAGGTGCTCTCGCGTGTTATTCTGAGGTCGGATTCAAACGGACGGGCAATCAGCGGGCGGAAGCCATCGCGACCTGTTCGGCAACAGGCTCAGCTTCGGTGGCAGCGGGTACGGCAGCTTCCGCGCCGGGCATGGTGCCGCCCTGGCTTGCGACCCATTTCGCGAATTGTGCGGGCGGCAAGGCCTCCACCGCAATCGGCATATAGGCATGACGCGCGCCGCACAGTTCGGAACACTGGCCGTAATAGACGCCGGGCTCCTTGATGGTCAGCATCTTTTCGTTGAGCCGGCCCGGTACGGCGTCCATCTTGAACCACAGCGAGGGGACCGCGAAAGCATGGATCACGTCCGCCCCTGTGGTCTGGATCCGCAGCGGCACGCCGGCAGGGACCACCATGCGGTTGTCAACCGCAAGCTTCGGCGGCTCGCCATTCTTGAGCGCGTCCGCATCCGTGAGCATGTTCGAGATGACCTCGATATCGCCATGATCGGGATAGGTGAAACCCCAGTACCATTGATAGCCGGTTGCCTTGATGGTGACGGCATCAGCGGGCGGAGTTTCGTACTGGCGCGCCAACAGGGTGATCGAGGGCACCGCGATCACCACCAGAATGATCACCGGGACAATCGTCCACACGACTTCGATCATGGTGTTGTGCGTGGTCTTGGATGCGACCGGGTTCTTCCCGCGGTTGAACGCCGCCACCACGTAGAGCAGCAGACCGAGCACGAACAGGCTGATCACCGTGATCACCGGAAGCAGGATGCCATCATGCATCCACAACGCATATTCGCCGTCTTCGGAATACTGGTCCTGAAAGGTCAGGCTGCGCGCCATCGCGCCCGGCTCACCAGTGCGCGGATCGGTCGGCATCCCCTTGTCCTTGGTCGGAGCCATCGGGGTATAGGACCCTTCGGTGGCGGGCGGGACCGTTTCTGCTGGAGCCAGGTTGCCCGGCGCCAGTTCCGGCCCCGGTGCGGTCTGCGCGCCCGGGACTTCACCGGCTTCAGCGGCCGTAACCGCGGGGGGAGCAGCGTTTTGCGCGCCCACGCCCACCGGCGCCAACAGCGCCATTCCGGCGGCCAGCGCCGCAAGTGTCGCCAATTTCATACGGCTATGCATCCGACCCAACATAATGTGTCCACGCGTTATCTAGGTTTTGATCCCATACTGCAGATCAGCGCATCGCCACTGTGACGCGTTGTAAAAACAGTGTTCCGCTGACTCCTGTGCCAGCTTCGACTTGCCCTTAGCCCCGCTTGCCGAGTGCCTCAAGCGCTTCTAGGGAGAAAAATATGCAAGCTGCCATGTCTGCCGCGCAAGTCGGCGCTTTTCCGTTTCTTTTTCGTGGAGTCCGGCCGTGACCGAAGACGAAGTACTGGCCGAATTCCGTCACTCTGGTGCTTTGCTGGAAGGCCACTTCAAGCTGTCTTCGGGCAAGCATAGCGGTCACTACCTACAATGCGCCCGCGTGCTGATGGATCCCGCGCGCGCCGCGCGGCTGGCCGAAGCGGTGGTGGCAGGCATCCCCGCCGACACCCTCGCCGCTATCGACGTGGTGGTCTCCCCCGCGATGGGCGGGATCATCATCGGCCACGAGGTCGGCCGTGCGCTGGGCAAGAACGCAATGTTCCTCGAACGGCCCGAGGGCACTTTCCACTTGCGCCGCGGGTTTGCGCTGGAACCGGGCGCGAGGGTGCTGATGGTCGAGGACGTGGTCACCACCGGCCTCTCCAGCCGCGAAGCCATCGCTGCCGTGGCGCGCGAAGGCGGCGAGGTGATCGCCGAATGCGCGATCATCGACCGGTCTTGCGGATCGGTTGATCTGGGCGTGCCGTTCTACCCGCTGCTCGCCATCGATTTCCCGACTTATGACGAAGCCGACATCCCGGAGGCGCTGGCCCGCGTAGAAGTGACGAAGCCCGGCAGCCGGAAGGAGTGAATTGATGCTCACGCGCCTTGGATTTGCGTTGCTTGCGCTCATGGCCGCGCCCGGAGCAGCGCAAAGCGAAGAGCCACAGTCTCAAGAGCGCCCCACGATCAGGGTTGCACAGCCCCCCCTCATTCCCGAGCAAAAGGCGCGCGGCGAGCGGTTCTCGCAATTGACCAATTCGGTCGGTGGGAAGATGAAGGACGCCCGTTTCAGCGGAGAGATCGCCATGGCGTTCTCGACGCGCGACGATAGCGAATTCTTCACCTCGACTGCCATTGCGCAGGATGGAGACGGCAACCGCCGGAAAACTGGACAGCCCTGGCGCTGGGCATCGGTCACCAAGCAGGTGATTGCGGTGATGATCATGCAGGAAGTTACGCGCGGGACCATCGTCCTCGATGCACCGGTCTCGCGCTACCTGCCGGGATTCCGCTCTTCGAACGCGGGCCGCATCACAGTGCGCCAGTTGCTGCGTCACCAGACGGGCCTCCCCAATCCCGACGATACCACGGCCAACGCACAAGGCGTTCCGAGCTACTACACGTCAGGCTTCGCTGGCAGCAAAGACCCGCTCACCGGTTATTGCGCCGGACCGGTCAAGGGAGAGCCGGGCGAGACATGGTCCTACAATAACTGCGACTACATCGTCGCGGGCGCGCTGCTGGAAGCGGTGACGGGCGAAAGCTGGCAGTCGGTACTGGACCTGCGGAAACGCCGCAGGTTCTCCAAATCCGACCCAAAGCTGTGGGATCGGCCGCTGATCGGAGTCGCCCCTCTCGCGGATGCGCAGCCCGTCCCCGAGCCGTGGCCCGGCCATGTTGCAAACGTGCGCGAACCGGCGTTCGACATCGCCAGCTTCGGCGCGGCGGGCGCGATATACGGCACCGCCTTCGATCTCGTCGCTTTCGATATGCACCTCGCCAGCGGCCAGTATCTCCCGCCCGAAGCCCTCGCCGAATTGTGGGATGGCCAGCCCAGCCTCGGCTTCATGGCGCTCGGCCAATGGTCCTTTGAGGCACCGCTCAAGGGCTGCGCCGCGCCGGTGCGCATCGTCGAGCGGCGCGGGGGTATCGGCGGCGTGCAGGTGCGCAATTTCATCCTGCCCGACAGCACCATCGCGCTCGCCATGTTCACCGATCAGGCCGAATTCGACTTTGGCGAAATTTGGCAGGCCGCGGGCTTCTCTTACGATATGCTGAGCCTCGCCGCCTGCCCGCAAGGAACCCCGCTTTGACCGAAACCCTCCACCCCCGCCCGCTGCGCCTCGGCGTGAACATCGATCACGTTGCCACCATCAGGAACGCGCGCGGCGGGGATCATCCCGATCCGGTGCGCGCGGCGGAAATTGTCGCCAGCGTCGGCGGGGACGGGATCACCGCACACCTGCGCGAAGATCGCCGCCATATCCGTGACGAGGATCTGGCGCGGATCCAGGCCGCGACCAACCTGCCATTGAACCTCGAAATGGCGGCGACCCGCGAGATGCTGGCCATAGCGCTGCACCACCGGCCCCACGCAGCCTGCATCGTCCCCGAAAAGCGCGAGGAGCGCACGACCGAAGGCGGGCTGGATGCGGCGGGGCTGCACAACACGCTGGTGCCGATCATGGACGAACTGCGCGCTGCGGGCATCCGCGTATCGCTGTTCATCGAGGCAGACGAACGCCAGCTTGACGCCGCGCTGAAACTGGGCGCGCCGGTGGTCGAGTTTCATACCGGCGAATATGCCCATGCATTCGCTGACGGCGACGGCGCAAAGGTGGAACGCGAGTTGCGCCGCGTGTCGGACATGGCCGCGCTCGCCGCCAAGAACGGGATAGAACCGCACGCGGGCCACGGCCTGGCCTTCGAGAATGTCCAGCCGATTGCCGCGATCCCGCAGATTGCGGAACTCAATATCGGTCACTATCTAATCGGCGAGGCGGTGTTCGTCGGCCTCGAAACCGCGATCAGGCGGATGCGCGAACTGATGGATGCGGCACGATGAAAAGCGGACGGTAACTTGGCTGGCGGCGACCTTCCCACACTCAAGCGCGAGCAGAAGCTGTGGGCCTTCGCTGCGGCCGCGCTATTCCTGACCGCGATCGGCTTTCTCGGTTTCGCGCTGAATGCGCAGGTGATGGTGGTGTTCGCGGTCGGCTGGGTTGCCTTGCAGATCTTCGGCTTTGTCGGCGCGCTGAAAGTGGCGAAAGGCGATTTCGCGCATCCGCTGTTCAAGGCGCAGGTGATGCTGCACGTGATCGCGCTGGCGCTGCTTGCGGCTGTCATAGTGAGGGCGTTCAAGTGATCATCGGCCTGGGTTCGGATCTGTGCAATATCGAGCGGATCGCGAACTCGCTCGCGCGCTATGGCGAGCGGTTCGAGAACCGCGTCTTCACCCCCACTGAAATCGCCAAGGCGCGCCGCCGCCCCTTCACGATCGCCGGAACCTACGCCAAGCGCTTTGCCGCCAAGGAGGCGTTTTCCAAAGCGGTCGGCACCGGGTTCAAGCGCGGCGTGTTCATGAAAGATGTCGGCGTGGTGAACGCCCCTTCGGGCGCGCCGACGCTGGCGCTGACCGGCGGGGCGGCATTGCGGCTTGAAGAAATGATCCCGGCAGGCCATGAGGCGCGGACTTATCTTACGCTCACCGACGATCATCCCTGGGCGCAGGCCTTCGTGATCATCGAAGCCATCCCTCTCTGACAGGCCGTTCCCATGGCGACCATCGAAAGCCCGCAATTGACTGACAAGAGCGCCCCGGACAAGGTCAACTGGCTCGCCGAAGTTCGCGGGCTGGCGCTGATGCTGCTCGCGGTGCTGGCGTTCCATAGCCTGGTGGCCAAGCCGTTCTACATCCCCTCGACATCAATGATGCCGAGCCTGTGGGTCGGTGACCGGCTGGTGGTGAGCAAATATCCCTATGGCTGGTCGTGGGCTTCGGCGAGCTTCCACCTGCTGCCGCGTGCCGATTGGCGGGTGCTGCCCGACACGCCCGAATATGGCGACATCGTGATCCCGGTCCACCCCGACCGCAACGAGGATTACATCAAGCGCGTGGTCGCGCTTCCGGGCGACAGGATCGAAGTGCAGGGCGGGCAGATCATTCTCAACGGCGTTGCGATCAGGCGCGAGGTCGTCCCGGCGGTGCGCATCCCGTTCGAGCCCGAATTGCTGTGCCGCGGCCGCCCGTGCCTCGACGCCTTCGAACAATATCGTGAGACCGGCAGCGACGGGCAGGACTTCTTTGCTCCGCCGACCTGGCGCGAAACGCTGCCCAATGGCGCGACCTATCTGACCATCGATTACCGCGACCAGCGGCTCGACAATTACGGGCCGTATGACGTGCCCGAAGGCCATGTCTTCGTGATGGGCGACAACCGCGACGAGAGCGCCGACAGCCGCGCTGCCGCAATCGAAAGGGGCCTGGGCGGCGCGGTACCGCTGGCCAATATCGGCGGGCGGGCGGAGTTCATCACCTTCAGCCTCGACGGGTCGACCACTTGGAACCCGGCCAGTTGGTTCACCGGGATGCGCGGAGACCGTGCCTGGACCACGCTCCGCCCCGCGATGGCCGAGGGCTATCAGGTGGAACCAACACCCGGCAACAGCGATTGAGAAGCAGGCGATTGCCCTGCCCCTTCATCTGAACACCCGGACCTATGGCCAAGAAATTTCTCTATTTCATCGCGATCTGCATCGTGCTCGTGATCGGTGGGCGGATCGCCTATGAACTGTTCAACGAGGAACTGGCAGCAATCGCGCTGGTGCCCTCGGCCGATTTCACCCCGACCGAGCCGCTCGAGGCCAATGCCTATGCCGACCCGGCCCTGTGGCTGTCGCGGCCCGGCATGGGGACCTCCGATCCAGCGCGCTGGCAGCCGGCCTATGCCAGCGATGCTGAAGTCCCGGTCGCCACTTCCAGCGAAGCGACCGGGGCCGAGCCGTCCGCGCCGCGTTTCGCGGTGTTCTTCGTCCACCCCACCAGCTATCTCAGCCGCAGCAACTGGAACGCCCCGCTCGCCAATGGCGGCGATCCCGAGGCCGAGCGGATCGCCCGCATCTACCTGCGCGGCATGGCCAGCCCGTTCAACGCGGCATCGGAAATCTGGGCGCCGCGTTACCGTCAAGCGACGATGGGCGCATTCCTGACCGAAGAGCCCGAAGGCCAGCAGGCGATCGGCGCCGCCTACGCAGACGTGCGCGAGGCGTTCCGCTTCTTCCTCGACACGGTCGCGCCGGACACGCCTATCGTGCTCGCCGGACACAGCCAAGGGGCGCTGCACCTGATGCGGCTGATGGCGGACGAGGTGAGCGGCCAGCCGGTCGCCCGGCGGGTGATTGCGGCCTATGTGGTCGGCTGGCCGATCTCCAGCGTGCACGACCTGCCCGCGATCGGTCTGCCCGCCTGCGCGACCCCCGATCAACCGGGTTGCGTCATGTCATGGTCGAGCTTTGCCGAACCGGCCGATCCCTCCCGCGTGCTCGCAGCCTATGCCCGCTCGCCCGGCCTCGATGGAGAACTGCGCGGCGATACGCCGATCCTGTGCACCAATCCGCTGACCGGTGGCGCGGCGGACGCGGCCGAGCGCCAAGCCAATCTCGGCACCCTGGTTCCCGATGACCTGATGGCTGATGGCATGCTGGTGCCCGGCAGCGTGCCCGCCCGCTGCGATACGCGCGGGCTGCTGCTGATCGGCGATCCGCCCGAGCTCGGCTCCTATGTGCTGCCGGGCAACAACTACCACGTCTACGACATCCCGCTGTTCTGGGCGAACCTTCAGGCCGACGTGATCCGCCGGGCCACCGCATGGCAGGCAGCGAACTGATCTTCGAGGATGCGCGCGGCTTTGCCGAGGCATTGCCCGGCGGCGGCGTGCTGGTCGGGCTCGACCTCGGCACCAGAACCATTGGCACCGCCACCTGCGATGCGGGCTGGCGCTTTGCCACCAACGGCACCACCATCCAGCGCGGCAAATGGGGCCGCGACCGCGAAACGCTGGCTGCGCTGATCACCGCACGCAGCGCACAGGGCGTGGTGATCGGCCTGCCGCGCAACATGGATGGTTCCGAAGGCCCGCGCGCGCAGGCCAGCCGCGCCTATGCCCGCAACTGCGCCGAAGCCTTCGCGCTCCCGATCCTGCTGTGGGACGAACGCTGGTCGACCCAGAGCGCCGAGGCCGCGCTGATCGGGCAGGACATGAGCCGCGCGCGCCGCGCCGCGGTGATCGACAGCCACGCCGCTGCCGTGATCCTGCAAGGCGCAATCGACCGGCTGGCGGGCGGCGTGCTCTAAAGCACCGAGCGCCGCGCCCTGGCGATTTCGGCCACCATGCGGCTGCCCGAGCGTTCGGCCCGACGCCACAGCGCGTCCTCCTCTGCCGGGTTCGTCGCCAGCCCGGCGCGCGCTTCGAAACTGGCGAGCCGCAACCGGCTGCTGGGATGCGCGGCCCCAACCCATTCGGCATAATCGAGCGCGGCCTGCGCCCGGCTCGCCACCGCCACCCGCAGCATCGCCTCGTTCGGGTTGGGGTTGAGCACGCGCGTCACCGCGCCATGTTCCAGATCGAAGCCATATTGATCGAACCATGCCTGCGCCGGATCGACCCGCATCAGGTTGAGCGAGACCGACAGGCTGGCCGGGGGCAGCTGGCTGTGGATGTCGCGGTGCTTGCGGTACAGCATCAGCGTGCCCGGCGCGAGAATGTGCCGCCCCCGCGGCCGCAGCGTCACCGCTTCGCCGGGATACCCCGCCACTTCATCGTAATCATACTCATAATGGTCGCTGGCGTAGCCGGGGCCGACATAACCCACGGTGAGAAAATCGAAATTGTGATCATGCGGTGCGCCATAGACAAAGCTGGCAGCGCCGCTGGCGCGGAAAATCAGGTCGGTTTCGGCGGGCCAGATCGCCGCACGCAGGACCGCGCTACCGGCCTGCCCGTCGCGCGATCGGCTCAGCATGATCGCCTGCGGACCGTAGCCGCTTTCGAGCTCCTCCGCCTGCCCCGCGAGCCGCTTGACCAGCAAAGCGCCGAGGAATTCGCGGTTATTGGACAGGCGCCGCAGCCATAGTGCGGCGGCGGCCAGACTGCCCTCGTCCTCGGGTTCGAACCCGGTCTCACCCAGAACCTCGACGCATTCCTCCAGCGTGCAGCTGTCGGGTGAGGGGTTGTCGATGATCAGCGGCATCAGGCCGGCTCCTTGGTGGTAGTGAGGGCCATCAGATCCGGGTGGGC
>DAIQNP010000101.1:0-8488 GCA_036788335.1 Erythrobacter sp. | reverse complement strand
CGAAGACCTCGCCCGCGCGGCTCTAGTCGAAAAGAAGAAGGCCGGTGACATGGCCAATCAGCTCAAAAGCGAGATTGCGGTGCTCGACGATGCGTTGCGCGCCTATGAGGACGATATCGCCAAGCTCCAGCATCGCCTGCGCGAAGCCCGCAGCCGCCAGACCGCGATCGCCGCGCGCCTCGAAAGCGCGGAAAACCGCGTCAAGCTGCGCACGCTGATGAGCACCGAGCGCACCGACGAGGCGCTCGCCCGCTTCGACCAGCTCGAACGCCGGGTCGATTACGCCGAAGGCTGCGCCGATGCGCTGCAGATCGCGGAAGGCACCACCCCGTCGCTCGCCGATGAAATCGCGGCACTCGCCGGATCGGACGCGATTGATGACGAATTGGCTGCAATGAAGAAAGCGCTGGGCAAAGACGCGCCGGAACGGGGAGAATAAGTCATGGACTTCGGAAGTGAAATTTTCGTCATCCCGGCGATCTTCATCGGCCTGCCCTGGGTGATCATGCACTATATCACCAAGTGGAAAACCGCCGCCACTATCACCTCCGACGACGAGGTGTTGCTGGAGGAACTCTACAACCTCGCCAAGCGGCTCGACGAGCGGATGGACACGGTCGAACGGCTGGTCGCCGCTGACGACCCGGGCTTCAGCCCCGCCCGCCGGCTGATCGCTGACCAGGAAAAGGACAACCAGCAACTGCGCGAACTGGAAGCGCTGATGGCCGAGAAGAAAGGAACCCGCGCATGAACAGCCCCCGCACCACGCTTTACCGCGACAAGCACAATGGCAAGATCATGGGCGTATGCGCCGGGGTTGCCGATTATACCGGGGTCAATGTCCTGTGGGTCAGGCTTGGCATGATCCTGCTGGCGGTGACGCAAGGCTGGCCGATCCTTGCCTATTTCGCCGCCGGGCTCATCCTCAACAAGAAGCCGCCCTATCTTTACCGCGACGAAAGCGAGCAGAAATACTGGCAGGGCGTGCGGCAAAGCCCCAAGCGCACCGCCCGCGAAATCCGCGCCAATTTCCGCGATATCGACCGGCGGCTGGCGGCAGTGGAAACCCACTATGTCAGCAGCAACCCGCGCCTGACCGCCGAAATCGAGCGGCTGCGCTGAGGCTCTGAACACCAACACGAGGGGGACTTACGATGGAAGGCTATATGGTACTGATGATCCCTATCCTGGGCATTCTGCTCGGTTTCTTCGGGGTCTGGACCAACCACAAGGAAAAGGTCGCCAAGCTGCAAACCAAGGCCGTGGCGACGGAGACCGCCGAGAAGGCTGCGCAATATGCCAGCCACATCCAGCGGCTCGAAGACCGGGTTCAGGTGCTCGAACGGATCGTGACCGATCGCGGTTACGACGTCGCCACCCAGATCGAAGCCTTGCGCGATACGCGGCGGGTTGATGAAGGCGCCGGCGTGCCGCTCGGCCTGCAGAACAAGGAGCGCGTGTGATGGATTTCGGCGGACCCTTCTTCGTGATCGCGATCATCGCGCTCAGCACAGGCGGCTGGCTCATCAACAACTGGATCCGCGCCAAGCACGGTTATGCGTTGGAGAACGAGTGGGGCGGCAAGACCGACCCTGTCGACAGCGCCGAGGCCAAGCAACTCAAGGCCGAGAACCGCGAGCTGCACGGTAAGCTCGATGCGATGCAGGACCGCATGATCGTGCTCGAGAAGATCGTCACCGATCGCGGCTATTCGCTGGCCGACGAAATCGAGGCGCTGCGCGATACGCGGCAGGCGGATGACAGCGCGGGCGTGCCGCTCGGCCTTCAGAACAAGGAGCGTGTTTGATGGAAGCGATGGATTTTCTCCCCTATCTCGGCTGGATCATCCTTGCCTGTACGGTCCTTTCCGCCCTCGGCATCCTGGCCTCGTTCCAGACAACCCGCATGAAGATCAAGAACGGCTATCCGCTCGAAGGCATGTGGGGCCAGTCGCTGAAGCCGGGTTCTGACAGCCAGAACGCCCACCGCGTCACCCTGCTGACCCAGGAGAACGCCGAGCTGCGCGCCGAACTCGGCGCGATCAAGGACCGGCTGGTCAACGTCGAACGCATCGTCACCGACGGCGGATACCACCTGGGTGCCGAGATCGATGCCCTGCGGGATCGCGCGCTGTCCAACCTCAAGGACAAGGGTGAGGCATGACCAGCAGCTGGGCCATCGTTGCCATCATAGCGATCATCGTGTGGGGCGTGGTGCAATATGCCAAGGCCCGCGCCGGGATTGTCATGGACGAGGATGGAAACGAAACCCTTGCCCCGCGCGATGATGGCCGCAGTGCCGCCCAACTCGAACAGGCGCAGCGCGAACTGGCCGACCTGCGCGAACGGATCAAGGTGCTCGAACGCATCGCCACCGACGGCAACACGCATGACGCGCGCGAACGGGCGCGCATCGCAGCCGAAATCGAAGCCCTGCGGCTTCCCGCAGACCGCCCCGCCCGCAAGGAGGAACAGAGCGAATGATCACGCCCCTGCTCGACCCAACCCTCGTCACGGCCACCTCCGGCCTGATCGCGCTGGTCGTCATCGCCGCCGCGCTGCTGCGCGCCTGGAACGGCTGGCTCGAACTGAAGCGCCGGGAACTTGACCGCGCCGCGCCGCGTCCCGCTGCCGACGAAGGTTCCGGCATCGGTACCGCCCGGATCGAACTGGCCGACCTCAAGGAACGCATCCGCAAACTGGAAGCCATCGCCAGCGGCGTCGAATTGTGAGCGGCCCGCGCACCACCGCCGCGCAGGCCGGGATCGGGCTGGGCACCGCGATTGCGGTGGCGATCAGCTGGAGCCTCAACAAGTCGATCATCTGGGCGATCATCCACGGCTTCCTCAGCTGGTTCTATGTGATCTACTACGCTCTCACCCGGCCCGGAGGGATCGGCGGGTAATTCACCCCTTCCGTTTCGCCCCCGTCCTGCCTACCTGCTGCCCATGCGCACCCTTTCCGACATTCTCGAGGAATACGAGTTCCTCGAAGGCGACGACCGTTACGGCCTGCTGATCGAGCTGGGCCGCGAGCTTGAACCCATGCCCGACGCGCTCAAAACCGATGCGACACTGGTGCGCGGGTGTTCGGCGGCAGTGTGGGTCTACCCGGCCGGATCGGAGGTAGGAAAGCTGCATTTTCTCGCCGACAGCAACGCCGCGATCACCAAGGGCATTGTCGCACTGGTCATCGCCGCCGTGCAGGACCGCCCGGCCGAAGACGTGGCGCAGATGGACGTGATGGGCGCGCTCGCCCCGTTCGATCTCAAGAGCCAGTTGTCGAGCAACCGCACGCAGGGCGTCCCCAACATGATCGCGCTGGTTAAGGAGCACGCCGCGCGGATCGCTTCTTGAGTTCCGCAGCCCCTTCGGGCTGCGAAATCCTCGCTCATGCTGGCTTCGCCAGCGTCGCTGCGGGCGGCCGGTCGGCCTTGCGGTTCCTGCGGCACCGGGTCGTCAATGACGGCTGCCTGACTCTAGAGATTGCGCCCCACCGTCTCAAAACCCTCGCCGCCCGCGCCCATGCTGTCCCGGACAACCGCGACGCCGGCGTCCTTCTGCCGCTTCAGTTCCGCCTTCAGCTTGGCCGGGTCGCGGGCGAAGACGAAGCCGAAGCTGACCCCGCCTTCCTTGCCGATGGTCGCATGGTGCAGCTTGTGCGCCTGCACCAGCCGCTTGGCGTAGCCCTTGCGCGGCACCCACTTCCAGTAGCGCTGGTGGACAAGCCCGTCATGCACCAGCGTGTAGATCACCCCGTAGAGCGTGATGCCGAGCGCGAACCACCACAGCCAGTCCCAGTAGAGCGCGCCATAAATGTACATCGCGGCGTTGATCGTGCCGAACACCACCGCAAACAGATCGTTCTTCTCCAGCACCTTGTCGTGCGGTTCATGATGGTCGCGGTGCCAGCCCCAGCCCCAGCCATGCATGATGTACTTGTGCGCGACCCAGGCGAAAATCTCCATCCCGATCAGCGAGGACAAGACGGTCAGGGTAATTTCGAGCCAGCTCATGCGGGCACCTTTGTGATCGGTTCGGACGTACCCACCCCGGCCCGTTTCGCGGCCGGCAGGCCCCACCACGGCACATCTGGGCGGTGGTGGTGTTCCAGATGGTAGCCGAAATGGAAGCAGGTGGCGAGGCTGGCGAGCGTGCCGAAATCGTTGCTGCGGGCATTGTGCCGGTCGGCAAAGGGCTGATCGGCGCGGTGGCAATGCGGGCGGTAGGTGCCGAAATAGAACAGCTGAAGTGACGATCCCAGCGCCGGAAGGCCATAGAGCATGACGATCTGCACCATCGGGATGTCCAGCACCAGCCAGTAGATGCCGACCACCGTGTGCACGAAGAGGATCGAGCGCCAGCCGAAATAGCGACGGAAGAAGGTCGCATACCAGCGGCGGAAACTGTCCGGGTGATGCTCGTCGAAATCAGGGTCGCCCGCGCGGCCGGACAGCTTGTGATGGGCGAAATGCGCGTCGCGCAGCTGCTTCCAGGCAAAGCCTGCATACAGCGCAAGCAACACCGTTCCGATCGCCCCGTTCAGCTTGGGCCGGCCCGGCGCCAAGCTGCCGTGCATCGCATCATGGCAGACGATGAACACGCCGACCGAAAGCCAGCATTGCACCGCTGCCAGCGCCAGCGCAAAAGGCCAGTTGCTCCACGTCAGTTCGAACACGAACATCCCGTAGGCATGGATGCCCAGCCAGCTCCCCGCGATGGCGAAGGCGAGCGCCAGCCCGATCGCGCCCTGAAGGCTGCGCGCCCTTGGAGAGAGATGCGGAGTCATTGCCCCAAGGTTACGCAGCGGCCGACCATGCAGATGCGTATAGAGCGCTGGTACGCCTGCGCAATCGCGTTTCGCGCGCGGCGACCGGAGTCCCTTCCTGCCGGTATCCAACAGCCTGCGCACGCTTGTATGAGACACTTGAGACACTTGAGACACTGTTCAGGACCAGAAAACCGCCCCTGAAAAAAGCGCCCATCGGGTAGGCGGAACAGAGGAAGGCGGGCGGCACGGGTCATGACGCTGAACGATAGCGCGAAAACGGGCCGGCAGGAAATGGCTGCCTGCACGATCTCGCCGGGCCGCGACGAACGGCAGCGAGGCAGCCAGGTCTTGCTGCCGGACCGTGCTTGCCCTTCGCGGCTTGCCAACCCCTCGGGGATGAGGCAGGCTGAAAGGCGGAGCGAAGGTCAGGGGGCGGTTCATGCTGGAGATAACGCCGCTGCAAATGCAGTCGGTCGAACGCGACAGCGAACACCAGTTTCGTGAACGGTTGCTCGGCCTGCTGCGCGAGTCCTTCCCTGAATACGCAGCCGATCCAACCGCTACCGCGCTGGTGGTCGATCAAGCTGTCGCCGATGCACGCATGGCCGGGTTGCAGAGTGCAAAGGCGATTGCGGCCTATGTCATCGCAGCATTCGTCCTGGGGATGGATATCAAGGACGATCCCCACTTCATTCGCGAAGTCCGCGAATCCGGACTCAGTGAGGCTGAAAAGGCTGACTGGATCGAAGGCTGGGTCAGCGCCGTGGCAGACGCTCTCGAAGGATGAGCTGGCCCGACTTATCGGGCATCGTCAATGATGCCAGGGCCGCCGGTGGCTGGCTGCGCGACAAGGCTGCTGCCGCCGGTCAGGCCGGGGTTGACCGTGCCAAGGCGCTCGCTGCCGCGGCCGAAGCCAGGGCGCGACAGCTGGCCAACGCGGCAGAGGCACGGGCGCGCGCGCTCGCCGCTGCCGCCGAAGCGAGGGCGCGTCAGGCCGCCGCTGCCGCCGATCGCATTGCCCGGCAACAGGTCCGCGCTGCCCAGGCCGGTGTGGTCGACGGCCTGTCAGGCCCGGTTGCCAGGGGCTCGCAAGCCTACCAGGGGGGCAAGGCCGTGGTCGTGGGCGCAGGCCGCCAGATTTCCGATGCATACGACCGCGCCCGCGAGTTGTTCGGCATGGAACCACCAGCGCCGGTCGAACCCTGCCCCCTTCAGCAGGCAGAGTGCGGCAAGGTTGCCGATCGCAGCTTGCTGGTTCCGACCGAGCAATGCCCTGCCGATGCGATTGCAACAGACCCCGATGACGTTCCCGCCGCGCTGGCCAGCGCCAAAGCCGCCACTGTCCAGAGCCAGTCGCAATGTTGCGCCGGCAAATCTGCTGCGGAACGCAACCGCACCGTTTACTATGTCAACGGCATCAACACCCCTCCCGAAGCGCACTGCAGAACGCTCAGGATGCTGCGTGATATGACCTGCGGCAAGGTCGTGGGCATCGCCAACGACACCGAAGGCGCGCTGACCGACGCGATGCGGACCGGCGATGCGCGGCAGATGATCAAGGATGAACTTTCGGGCCGGGCGCCGCGCACCTATGCCGGTTTTTCGCCCGCCGTACACACCATGAAGGAAGTCATGGTCAACGAAGCGGCCACGGGCGGCCAGCCGTTGATCTATGCGCATTCGGAAGGCGGCGCAATCACGAGCCTCGCCGCGATCCGGGCCAAGTCGATGCTCGCTGCGGGCGGGATGGAAGATGCGATGGGCAATCTCTCGATCACGTCGATGGGATCGGCTGCGCCTGCCTGGCCCGACGGGCCGAGCTACAGACACTACATCCACACCTCCGACGTGGTGCCCAACACCCTGGGACTGGGCGATGCGGCACGCCGGCCCGGTGCCGGGGCACAGGTCATCCGCTTTTCGGGCCGCAACGGCGACTTTGCAACCGAGCGTCCCGGCGACACTCGCCCCTTTGCGACCTGGAGTCCGGGCAAGGATCCGGTCTACGATCACTACGCCGATTCCAGCTATCTCCCCTATATCAACGGTGAAGGGCGCGGATGTCTCGGCCAGCCCTGATCGCGCTGGCGGGCGCGGCGCTCGCGGGCGCGGCGCTCGCCGGCGCCGCCTGTTCGCCCGCCACCCCCCAGAAGGCCCAGAAGGATCGTGTCATGTTGTCGAACGAAGCCCAAGCCGACCAGCTGGTGAACCAGGTGCAGCGCCTGCGGGGACTTGCCGTTGCACCGCTGGGATCCGAAGGTCAGGTCGCGCACGGCACACTGATGTTCAAGCACGTGCCCGGAGAGGAGCGGCTGATTGCCGCGATCCTGATCGCCCATGATCCAAGCTGGAACAAGCTTGGGGATGCTTTCGCGGCCAATTACAGGAAAGCGCGCGCGGCCCTTTCGGATCCGGCGATCGGCGGCCGCTTCGACACCGGCGGCGGGCGATGGATATTCGACGAGCAAAGCGGCAAAACCTACCTCTACGCCGCCTTCCCGCTCGACGAGCCCGCTGCAAACGTCAGCGCCCAGATCGATTCCATGGCCCGCATCGCGCCTGCCTGGGAAATGCGCTGGCTGACGGAAGTGGCCCGCATCGCGCATGGCAAGCGCCCCGCCCCTCAACGTCCGGTCACGCTCGAAGCCGATCCTTACGCGGGGCAGCTCTGACGCCCCGGTCCTTCCTCGCGCTTGCCTGTTGAACCGCGGCTTCTGGCGGCCAATGCCGGATAACCGGCGCGCTTATTCCTCGTGGGGAAAGAAGAACGCGCGCAGATGTTCGCCGATCCGCGCCGGGCGCAGGGTTTCGGCGTCGATGCAGCACCAGCTCGATTGCACTTCTGCCAGCACGTCCTCTCCGCGCTTGATTACCGTCGAATAAAACGCGCGAGCACCGTTGAAGCGTTCCAGCACGGTCTGCGCGATCACGTCGTCTTCGAGGAAAGCGGGCTTGCGGTAGGTGATCTCGTGCTTGAGCGCGACCCACGCCTTGCTCGCCACGTCCTCGGCAGGCGCAATGCAGTTCCAGTGCGCCAGGACCGCGTCCTGCACCCAGTTGAGATAACGCGCATTGTTGACATGCCCCATGAAATCAATGTCCGCCGCCTCGACCTTGATCGGGTGGGTAAAGGGCGCGGCGCCGATGGTGGGGGTCTGGATAATTGACATGTCTGTCAGCTATAGCAGGAAAGCGGCAAATTCCACCTGTCATTGCATCGCGATGCGCCGTTTGCTTGCCACGGCTCGTCGATCCTCGCTAAGGACATCATCCCCGAGACTGGCAGGATTGATCGATCATGGCGAGCCGACCCCGCACCCTGTACGAAAAGATCTGGGACGCGCACGTGGTCGAGGCGCGCGATGATGGCACCGCGATGATCTATATCGACCGGCATCTGGTGCACGAGGTGACCAGCCCGCAGGCGTTCGAGGCGTTGCGGATCGCCGGTCGCGGCGTGCGGCGGCCCGAACTGACGCTGGCGGTGCCCGATCACAACCTGCCCACCACGCCGCGGCGCGCCGCCGATGGCACGGTGCTGCCGATCACCGACCCGGAAAGCGCAGCGCAATTGGCTGCGCTGGAGGCGAACGCCCCGGCGTATGGCATCCGCTACATCCCAGCCACCGCCAAGGAGCAGGGGATCGTCCACGTGGTCGGCCCCGAACAGGGCTTCTCGCTGCCCGGCACCACCATCGTCTGCGGCGATTCGCACACCG
>DAIQNP010000100.1:7643-8502 GCA_036788335.1 Erythrobacter sp. | reverse complement strand
AGATGGTCGCCGACGCCAAGCAGAAGTGGGGCGGCGTCCATGTGCTGATCAACAACGCCGGCGTGCTGCGCGACAAGACCTTCATCAAGATGGAGCCGGCCGACTTCGAATTCGTGGTCAAGGTGCATCTCACCGGCAGCGCCTTCGCCACCAAGGCGGCTTGGGAAACCATGCGCGAACAGGGCTATGGCCGCATCCTGATGACCGCGTCCTCTACGGGTCTGTTCGGCAATTTCGGCCAGGCCAATTACGGCGCGGCCAAGCTGGGTCTGGCGGGCCTGACCAAGACGTTGCAGCTCGAAGGCGCCAAGTACAATATCCGCTGCAACACCCTGTCGCCGGTCGCGGGCACCCGCATGACCGAAGACCTGTTCCCTGAAGAAGCCTTCAAGCTGTTCGCGCCGGAAAACGTGGTCCCGGCCGCGCTGTTCCTCGTCAGCGAGGACGCGCCGACCAATGCCATCGTCGGCGCGGGGGCAGGCGGCTTCCATTCCTCGTGGACCGTCATGAACGACGCCGTGTGGCTGCCCGAGGAAGACCGCACGGTCGAAGGCTTTGCCGCGCATTGGGAGGCGATCAACGCCTTCACCAACCTCACCGCTCCGCAAAGCGGCAGCGAGCAATCGGGCAATATCCTGAAGGCAATGCAGAAGGTGACCGGAACCGGTCCGGGCAGCGCGCGAGGCTAAGTTCAACCTGACCAATCAAGCAAGGCCCGTCATTCAGAAGGGGCGGGCCTTTGCTTTTTTAGGGGGTTCAATCCACCGCCTTGACCAGCCGCCGCTCCATCGGCGCCAGCACGTTCGTCAGGTCATGTCCGCGCTTCAGCACCTGCCCGCGTTCGCCGAACAGCGTCCAC
>DAIQNP010000100.1:0-7633 GCA_036788335.1 Erythrobacter sp. | reverse complement strand
CTTGGACCTTAGCGCCGGGCGCTTTTCCACCCGCGCCTGGGGCTTCTCGGCGGTGCGGCGGAAGGCGGCGAAGGTGGCGGCGTGGCGGTCGAAATCCATCGCATAATCGCGCCACTCGCCGGCGGCGACCATCCGGCCATAGAGATCGAGGATGCGCTGAAGTTCGGCGCGCTCGAAACCGACCTGCTCTGCCGAGCGGGCCGGAAAGGCGACCACCTGTCCCGCAATACCCGGCGCTTGCGTCCCCGGCTTCAATCCCCCCGGCTTCAATCCGCTGTCCCGCTTTTGAGGGGCAGGTCCTGCGTCACCGGGGCGGCGCTGTCGGCCAGCATCGCCCTTATCGCTGCCAACTCCTCGCGCAGGGCGGCAACTTCGGATTCGAGCTTTTCGACGCAATCGCGGCTTGGGCGACCCCGCTCGTCGCAGGGCGGGTCATCGCAGGGCGTGCCGTAGGGGATGAATTCCTTGATCCATTCCTCGGCCGGCACCAGTGTCGAGCGTGCTTTGAGCCCGATCATGGTTGCACCTGGCGGCACGTCGTCAGTTACCACCGCGTTGGCGCCGACCCGCGCCCGCTCGCCGATCACGATCGGGCCGATAATCTGCGCGCCCGAGCCGATGATGACATTGTCGGCCAAGGTCGGGTGCCGCTTGCCGCCCTTGCCATTGGTGGGGTTGGTCCCCCCCAGTGTGACGCATTGGTAGATCGTGACATTGTCGCCGATCTCGGCGGTCTCTCCGATCACGGTAAAGCCATGATCGATAAACAGGTTCTTGCCGATGGTCGCGCCGGGATGGATGTCGATCGCGGTCAGGAGCCGCCCGAAATGGTTCACGAACCGGGCAAGGAAATAGAGCTTCGCGTCGAACAGCCAGTGCGCCACCCGGTGAAAGCCAAGCGCCAAGACGCCGGGGTACAGCAGGATTTCCCAGCGCGAGCGCGGTGCCGGATCGCGCGCGCGCACCGAGTCCAGATAGCTGATCAACCGCTCGAACATTGGCCCTAAATCCCACCAAACCGCGCGTTTTGCAACTCGGATGCTACAACAGGCGCTGCTGCTCCGGCCCGTGGAGGGCTTCCAGTGCAGCGCGAAGCACAGACATGGTGGCGGGTGTCTGACGTTCAAGGGAGATCCGATCGATCGCCGCCACCAGCGCCTCGACCGCGGCGAAGCTGCGGGTGGTGCGTGCCGCGAGATAGGCGCCCGCCCCTTCGGGCAACGCGATATGGCGCGCCTCGGCCTGGGCTTCGATCAGTTCGGCAGCCATCGCGTCATCGGGCTCGGTCATCGCCAGCTGGAGCGAGCCGCCGAGCCGCGAGGCCAGATCGGGCAGGCGGATCGTCCATCCCTCCGGACCGACAGTCGCGATCAGCAGCAGCGCCCGCCCGGCGTCGCTCCCGCCTTCCTGCACCGCGTTCCAGCGATGGAACAGCGCGGCCTCGTCCAGCGCCTGCGCGTCGTCGATCACGTCGATCATGCCGCCGTGGTCCTCCCGCCGGGCCCAGCGCCCCAGCAGGCTCTTGCCCGAGCGCGGCGGGCCCGTGAGCACGGCGACGCGGAACGGCCAGCTTTCGGGCTGGCGCAGCGCGGCGACAACATGGGCGTTGGCATTGCCGATGACGATCCGCTGCGGCTCGCCCGACCGGCCGGACACCAGCGGGAGCGCGATCTGTGAGGGCGGCAGGGGCATCATGCGCAAGCCCGCGCTCTAACGGCTGATGGCGAGCGCGTTTGCCCCCCGCCGGACTGCAAAGCCCCTGCCTTCCAGTTCGGCGGCAAGTTCCTCAAGCGTGCCGCCGAAGCTCACGCTCATCACCGACGTGCCGCCGATGGCGGTACTGGTGACGGTGGTGCCGCGCACCCCCGTCGTCCCACGTACGCCGCCGATTGCGGCATCGAAGGCGGCAGCATCGGGGGTGGCGAACTGGACCACGATAGAACGCACCACCACCTCGCCCGGCGCGACGGGAACCGGCTGCGCCTCGATCCGGGGGGCTTCGGCCGCCGTGGCCGCCGCCGCGCGGGCAGCATCGCGTGCGCGGGCAGCCCGGCCGATCTCGATCAGCCGCTGGATGGCCGGATCGATTTCGCCGCTGCCGCCCAGCCGCAGCGTTGGGTCGGGTCGCAGCTTGCCCGCTCCCAGCGCACCGATGAAGATCGAATCCATCCGGTCCACCGCCTGCGCAAGCATTCCAGGCAATTCGTCGGGTCCGGCCGCTTCCAGCTCGAAGCTTTCGAGCAGGCGGCTGTCCGGGCCATAACGGGCGGTGAAGGTGCCGGTGACCGCCCCGCCCGGAAACTGGTGGTCGAGCCGGGCATAGGCCATCAGCGCATCGGCCGCGCCATACTGGTCGAGCGTGCTGCGCCACCAGGCCCGGCTGCGCCGCCCGGCCTGCCCGAAATTGATCAGCAGCGAATCGCCCCCGGCCCCGCTCGGCCGGACATAATCGATCCGGCTCGCCCCCGGATTGAATTCGGCCCAGGCGCGCTGCCACTGGTTGCGCTGTTCGAAGGTGGTGTAGGTGCCTCCCGAGATCTGAACCGGGATCAGCAGCATCGGGGCCGAGCGTGCCGCCTGCTGCGCCCCGCCGAGATAGCCCGCCGCGCGCTGCCGGTCGAACACGACGCCCAGCGTGGCGATATAGCGTTTTGGACCGAGCCGTTCGCGCTCGATCACGATCGCCGAGACCAGCCCTTCGAGCTGACTGTCGGACAGCTTTGGCCCCTTGACCTTTTCCCAGGCCTTGCGCTGCGCCTCGCGCCAGCCTTGTGCACGGGCTTCCTCGGCGCTGTCGGCGGTGACATCGACCGTGATCCCGCTCACTTCGATATCGGCGCTGGCAGCGGTCGGCGCGATGCCGCGGTCGCCTGCCACCTGTGCCAGTACCAGCGCATAGGCCCCGCCCAGCAGCGCCAGCGCTGCGCCAGCCCCCGCCAGATGGCGAAGACGCGCGCGGGCCTCGGCGGAAGGCGGGCCAGGAAGGATGAGGGACGCGTTCATCGGGGAAATCGCGCGCCTTTTGCCCAAAGGCGAGTGGAATTCCAAGCGCGAAAGGCTAATGACCGGGCATGAACGGCACAAACTCTCCCTACACCTATGCCGATGCGGGCGTATCGATCGCCGCGGGCAACGCTCTGGTCAAGGCGATCGCCCCGCTGGCGAGGGCTACCGCCCGCCCCGGCGCGACCAGCGAGCTTGGCGGGTTCGGCGGGTTTTTCGATCCACGCGCGGCGGGCTACACCGATCCGCTGCTGGTCGCCGCCAATGACGGGGTCGGCACCAAGCTCAAATTGGCGATCGAGCACGACCGGCACGATCACGTAGGGATCGATCTTGTCGCCATGTGCGTCAATGATCTGATCGTGCAAGGGGCGGAGCCCTTGTTCTTCCTCGATTACTTCGCCACCGGCAAGCTGGAGAACGGCGTGGCCGAACGCGTGATCGCGGGGATTGCCGAAGGCTGCAAGATCGCAGGCTGCGCCCTCATCGGCGGCGAGACGGCAGAGATGCCGGGGATGTATGCGAGCGGCGATTACGATCTTGCCGGCTTCTGCGTCGGCGCGGTCGAGCGCGGCGAACAATTGACCGGAGAGCGGGTCGCACCCGGCGATGTTTTGCTGGGGCTGGCCTCCTCGGGCGTCCATTCCAACGGCTATTCGCTGGTCCGCAGGCTGGCGGCGGACAAGGGCTGGAAGCTGAACCGCCCCGCACTGTTCGACAACGAACGCCTGCTGATCGACGCGCTGATCGAACCGACCCGGATCTATGTCGCCAGCCTGCTGCCGCTGATCCGCGCAGGCCTCGTCAATGGTCTGGCGCATATCACCGGCGGCGGGCTGCTCGAGAATATCCCCCGCATCCTGCCACACGGCGCGCATGCGCTGGTCGATGCCGACCTGTGGCCGCAGCCGCGGCTGATGGCGTTCCTGCAAGCGCAAGGGCAGATCGAACCCGAGGAAATGGCGCGCACCTTCAACTGCGGCGTGGGCATGGTGCTCAGCGTGGCGCAGGACAAGGTCGCCGAGGTCACGGAGCAATTGGCAGCGGCAGGCGAAACCGTGTTCCCGGTCGGCCGTATCGAGGCCGGCGAGAAGGGGTGCACCGTGCGCGGCTCGGTCGAAACATGGTCGGCGAAAGGCGATTGGAGCGCGGTGCATGCGGGTTGAAGCCGCCTGCTCCCCTCCCGCTTGCAGGAGGGGCTGGGGGTGGGCCCGAAAGCACCATTCGGTCCAGGACATGCCCACGCATGACCGCTGTCTCCAGCCAAAGGCGAACACGTGAAAGCCCGTGTTGCCGTCCTGATCTCCGGTGCCGGCACCAACATGGCTGCGCTGGTCTATGCCAGCCGAATCGGCGACTGCCCCTACGAGGTCGTGCTGGTCGCCAGCAATGACGCTGCTGCCCCCGGTCTCGCGCTCGCGGCGGCCGAGGGGATCGCAACCTTCGCTCTGCCCCACAAGGGGTTGAGCCGCGAAGCGCATGATGCCGCGATGGAGGCTGCCGTGCTCGATGCCGACGCCGATTACATCGTGCTCGCGGGCTACATGCGCATTCTTTCTAACGATTTTGTCGAGCGCTGGGCGGGACGGATGCTGAACATTCACCCCTCGCTGCTGCCGCTCTACAAGGGGCTCGACACCCACGCCCGCGCGATCGCGGCGGGAGATAGCCATGCAGGCACCAGTGTGCATCTGGTGACGCCCGATCTCGATTCGGGCGAAGTTTTGGCGCAGGTCGCCGTGCCGGTCGTGATGGGCGATACGCCCGGCAGTCTCGCCGAGCGGGTGAAGCTTGCCGAACACCAGCTCTATCCGCGCGCCGTGGCCGATTACGTGTCGCGCTGGCGCGATCCGGCAGCGTTGCTTGCGCGGATGCGCGCCCTCGCCCTTGCGCTCCCTGAGACCGACGAACGCCAAAGCCACGGCAGTCCCGGATTTCGCGTGGGCGGCGACAAGTCGGGCAAATACTTCGCCTATTTCTCCGATCAGCACCACGGCACACCCCACATCGCGCTGCTCGTGCGCACCGGGTCGATGGACGAGTTGGCAAACCTCGTGGAAACCCGGCCCGAGGTCTATTTCAAGCCCGCCTATTACGGCGCAAGCGGCTGGATCGGGATCATTCTGAACCGTCCCGGTGTCGACTGGGACGAGATTGCCGCGTGGCTTCAGCGCAGCTGGCGCAGCGCCGCGCCGAGGCGTCTGACCCGGATGCTGGACATCGCGGACGCGTTCTGATGACGACCCGCTCACCACCACCCCGCGATCACCTGCTGGCCCGCGGACCTCTGGCGCAGCGGGCGAATGACTTCCTTTCGAAGGCCTGGAGCAAGGGCTGGTTGCCCCCGCCACATCTTGATGCGGACGCGCTGTGGGCGCTGGCGGCCAAGTCACACGGCGCGGATGCTGCTGCGGCGGAGCATGGCGGGCGCAGCGCCGAGGACGTTGCCGATTTCCGCGAGCGCCTGGATCGGTTGATCGCAGCGCTCCATGCCGAGGCCGATCTCAATCCGCTGGGTCTGACTATGGCTTACGGGCAGCTGCAACGGGTGGTGAGCAACCGCCTGGCCTTCGGCGCGCTGTGGCGCAGACGGCCCGGACTGCTCGAAACCCCGCTCGCCCCGCCGATCATCGTCGTCGGCCATATGCGCAGCGGGACCACGCGGATCCACACATTGCTTGCTGCCGACCCTGCACATTCGCACACGCGCTATTGCGATGCCTATCATCCGGTGCCTGCGCCTTACGGGGCACGGCTGGGCCTGAGCCGGGTCAAGGCGGCACTCGAACTCACCATGCTCAGCGCGCTCAATCCGTGGATGCAGTCGATCCACCCGATGGCGGCAGGCGCGGTCGAGGAGGAGCTGGCCTGGCTTTCGGCAGCGCTCCACCATTCGATCTACGAATCGCAGTGGCACGTCCCGGCCTATTCCGCGTGGAGCGAGGCGCGCGGGTCCTTGCCGATCTACCGCGAGTTCACCCGCATCCTGCGCACCGATGCCGCCACGCGCGGATTGGCCAGCAAGCCGAGGGTGCTGAAGGTGCCTGCCTTCGCCGAAGACCTTGCCACGCTGCTTGCCCTGTTTCCCGAGGCCCGGCTGGTGTTGCCCCTCCGCAGCCATGACGCGGTGCTGCGCAGCGCAGTGTCGCTCGCGGCCAACCAGATGGCGATGCAGTCCGACACCTGCGACCTCGCCGTGATCGAGGCGCGCTGGCGGCACAAGATCGCCCTGCGCGAGGCGCGGATGGCGGCGGCGCTGACCGGATGGCAAGGCCCGGTGGCGCGGCTGACCTTCGACGAGCTGAACGCCGATTGGGAGGCCGCGATGACGCGCTGCTATGCCGACCTGGGCCTGAAGCTGACGCCCGCAGCACTGTCGGCCATGCGCAAGCTGATGGCGGCGAGCGCCGCGGGCCAGCACCGTGCGCATTCCGAGCAACTCGCCCGCTTCGACCGGGCCGATTGATCGACCAACGACGGCAGATGCCGCTTGGTGCGGGAGCAGGATACACTATATCCTTCCGATGAACGCATTTCTCGACTTCTTCTTCGATCCCGCCTCCGTCGCCCGCTACGCCGATGGCCCGCCGCGGTTCACGCCGGGCTTTGCCGACATGCAGAAGATGGTCGCGATCCTGCTGGCGGAGAGGGCCGGTCCGGAGGGGGAGCTTCTGGTCCTCGGTGCCGGCGGCGGGCTTGAACTTGCGGTGTTTGCGGCGCTGTATCCGGGCTGGCGCTTTGTCGCGGTCGATCCGTCCGGGCCGATGCTGGAACAGGCGCGCACTGCGCTGGGCGATGCGGCGGTGCGGGCACGGATGGTCGAAGGGGTGATCGATGCGGCTCCGTCCGGCCCGTTTGCCGGCGCCTGTTGCCTGCTGACGCTGCACTTTCTGGACCGCATGGAACGCCTCCGCACCTTGCGCGAGGTGCGCCGCAGGCTGGCACCGGGCGCGGCCTTCGTCGCAGTGCATTCAAGCTTTCCGCAAGACCCGCCGGAGCGCGAGCAGTGGCTCGATCGTTATGCCGCCTTCGCGGTCATGCAGGGCGCGGAGCCCGAGATCGCAGTGGGCGCGCGCGCGGCCGTGTCAGCCGGCCTGCCGGTGCTCGATCCGGCCGAGGACGAAGCCCTGCTGCGCGCTGCCGCCTTTACCGGTGTCACGCAGTTCTATGCCGCATTCAGCTGGCGGGGCTGGGTCGGCTACGCCTGACCTGCCCCGCCCCGAACAAGGAGAACCGCCCCATGAAAGCCGCCGTGATGCGCGAGGCGCACCAGCCGCTCGTGATCGAAGACATCGCGATTGCCGAGCCCGGCCCGCGCGAAATCCTGATCAAGACCGCCGCCTGCGGCGTCTGCCATTCGGACCTGCACTTCGTGGAGGGCCTCTACCCGACCAAAGTGCCCATCGTGCTGGGGCACGAGGCAGCGGGGGTGGTCGAGAAGGTCGGCAGCCTGGTCGACTATGTGCAGCCGGGCGACCATGTCATCACCTGCCTCTCGGCCTTCTGCGGCACCTGCGAATACTGCATCACTGGCCACCTTTCGCTCTGCACCAAGGTTGGGCTGGAGCGAGGCGCACACGAGACACCGCGGCTTGGCACCAAGGACGCGCCGATCCACCAGTTCGCCCAC
>DAIQNP010000099.1:7821-8510 GCA_036788335.1 Erythrobacter sp. | reverse complement strand
GCGTGCGCCAGATCGAAGGCCATGTGACCAGCACGCTGGGCTGGTCGGCCACCACGGGCCAGGTCGCGCCGTGGGTGTACCAGAAGATTTCCGAAACCTTCGTCCTCGACGAAGTGATGCGGCGGCGGTTGTCGAGCCTCAATCCGAAAAGCTCGGCCCGCGTCGCCAACCGCCTGCTTGAAGCCTGTGACCGCCACCTGTGGGAGCCTGACGAAGCCACCCTCGCCGCCTTGCGCGAAGCGAGCGACGAACTCGAGGACCGCCTTGAAGGCGTGTTCGCGGGCGAATGAACAAAAGGGATCCGAACACATGAACCTCCACAGCTCCGCTTCCGCTTTCAGTAAGCCCGATGGCGAAGGATCGGTTCAGGTCCAGCTCGACCCGGCCGACAAGATCAAGGGCGCCAAGGTGTTCGCAGTCTATGGGAAGGGCGGGATCGGCAAATCGACCACCTCGTCGAACCTGTCGGCGGCCTTTTCCAAGCTCGGCCACCGGGTGCTGCAGATCGGTTGCGACCCCAAGCATGACAGCACCTTCACGCTGACCAAGAAGCTGATGCCGACCGTGATCGACGTGCTCGAAACGGTCGAATTCCACGCCGAGGAACTGCGGCCCGAAGACTACATGTTCGAAGGCTATAACGGCGTGATGTGCGTCGAGGCCGGCGGCCCGCCGGCGGGCACCGGCTG
>DAIQNP010000099.1:0-7811 GCA_036788335.1 Erythrobacter sp. | reverse complement strand
GGCTATGTGGTTGGGCAGACGGTCAAGCTGCTGAAGCAGCACCACCTGCTCGAAGAAACCGATGTTGTCATCTTCGACGTGCTGGGCGATGTGGTCTGCGGCGGCTTTGCAGCCCCGCTGCAGCATGCCGAACGCGCGCTGGTGGTCGCCGCCAACGATTTCGACTCCATCTTCGCAATGAACCGGATCGTTGCCGCCATCGCCGCCAAGTCGAAGAATTACGACGTGCGGCTGGCCGGCGTGGTCGCCAACCGCAGCAAGGACACCGACGAGATCGACCGCTTCTGCGACAAGGTCGGGATGCCCCGCCTCGCGCATTTCCGCGATGTCGACGCGATCCGCCGCTCGCGCCTCAAGAAGTGCACGCTGTTCGAAATGGGCGACGATCCCGAAGTGATCGCAGCGCAGGACGAATATCTGCGACTGGCCGCCATGCTGTGGGCAGGCGTCGACCCTTCCTTGGCACAGCCGATGAAGGACCGCGACATCTTCGATTTCCTGGGGTTCGAATAATGGCGACACGGCACTCATCCGAATATGATCACCGCCGCGAAGCGCTGGCGACCTATTTCGACAGCACTGCGCGTCAGGCGTGGATCGATCTCACCTCGGACACCAAGGTCAGCGGCATCCGCGCCACGGTGCGCGCCGGGCGCGATGCGATGCGCTCGACCCTGCTCGACTGGCTGCCGACCGATCTGCGCCGAACGGCTGTTCTCGATGCTGGCTGCGGCACCGGAGCTCTGGCGATTGCAGCGGCGTGTCGCGGGGCCGAAGTGACCGGAATCGACGTGGCGGCCGGACTGGTCGAGGTCGCGCGGGATCGCACGCCCTCGTTCATCGGCCACGGACGCATTCACTGGCGCTCGGGCGACATGCTCGATCCATCGCTCGGCACCTTCGCCCATGTGGTGGCGATGGATTCGCTGATCCATTACCAGCCGGAAGACCTGGTCGACGCGCTCAGCCAGTTGACGCACCGCACCACCGGGTCGATCCTGTTCACCTTCGCCCCGCGCACCCGCCTGCTGAGCGCGATGCACGAGGTCGGCAAGTTCTTCCCCAAGTCTGATCGTTCGCCGGCGATCGTGCCTGTGGCCGAAGACGACCTGCGCAGCCGGCTTGCCCGTTTGCCGGGCTGGAGCATCGGCCGCACCCAGCGCATTTCGAGCGGGTTCTACAAATCACAGGCGCTCGAACTGGTACGCCACGGATGAACCGACCGGCCCGCCCTACCCCGCCGCATTGGACAGCACTGGTTTTTCAGATGCTGCCCTTCGCGGACGCGGCGAGCGCGGACCTGCCGCTGGGCCGCCTGCTGCGGCTTGCACTTTTTCAGGTGAGCGTCGGAATGGCGATGGTGCTGCTTAACGGCACCTTGAACCGTGTTATGGTGGTCGAATTGGGCACCCCGACCTGGCTGGTCGCGCTGCTGATCGCGGTGCCGCTGCTGGTCGCGCCTTTCCGCGCGCTGATCGGACACAAGTCCGATACGCACCGTTCGGTGCTCGGCTGGCGGCGGGTTCCCTATATCTGGTTCGGCACCATGATGCAGTTTGGCGGGCTCGCGATCATGCCGTTCGCACTGCTACTACTGGGCAAGCCCGAAGCCTTCAATATCGGCCTGGTCGGAGCGGCCGCCGCCTTTCTTTTGACCGGCACCGGCTTTCACGTGACTCAAACCGCCGGCCTCGCGCTGGCGACCGATCTGGCGCCCGAAGACAAGCGCCCACGGGCCGTGGCCCTGCTGTATGTCATGCTGCTGGTCGGCATGATGTTTGCCGCTTTCGTGATCGGCGGGTTGCTGATCGATTACAGCGCCACCCGGCTCGTGCAGGTCATTCAAGGCGCAGCAGTGTTGACGATCGTGCTCAATGTCGTTGCCTTGTGGAAGCAGGAAGCCCGCAACCCTGTGATCACCGCGCCTGACCGCGACACACCGACCTTTTCTCATCTTTGGCAGGCATTTGTGAGCGACGGGCGCAACGCCCGCTTGCTGACCGCGATTGGCATCGGAGCCGCCGGGTTCGCGATGCAGGATGCGCTGCTCGAACCCTACGGCGGCGAGATCCTCGGCCTGTCGGTCGGGGCGACCACTGGGCTGACCGGCGCCTGGGCACTCGGGTCACTGATCGGCTTCATGGCGTCGGGCCGAATGTTGGCGCGTGGCTGGGATCCGTTGCGGGTTGCAGGCACAGGCCTTGTGGTAGGCATCAACGCGTTCCTGCTGGTGCTGTTTGCCGCGCCCTTCTCCTCGCCGGTGCTGCTTTATGCTGGCTCGATGACGATCGGACTTGGGCTAGGCCTGTTTTCGGTCGGCACGCTGATGGAAGCGATGAGCCTGGCGAAGAACGAGACGGCCGGGTTGGCGCTGGGTGCCTGGGGTGCGGTTCAGGCCAGCTGTGCGGGCGCAGGCATAGCCATTGGCGGGCTGCTCCGCGACTTCACCGCCATGATCGTCCAGAGCGACGGCGAAGCCGCCAGCATCGCTGTTCGCGCAACCGGCTATTCGACGGTCTACATGCTCGAAATCGGGCTGTTGCTGGTGGGGCTTGCGGCCATCGGGCCGCTGGTCGGCCAGCACCGGCGCCGCATCGAAGCCGAGAATGACCCGGCGAGCCTGCCGTTCGGACTCAGGGAGTTCCCGACATGAATATCGATGCCGCCTGTATCTGTCTTTTCCCTTTGGGCTCCGCCTCAGCCGCTATCTTGAGAGGAATGTGAAATGAACGCCGCTTATATCGCCGGGACATTCGATGTCGCCGAACTTACTTTCCTGTTGTTCTTCGGATTCTTCATCGCGCTGGTGTTCTACCTCAACCGGGAAAGCCGCCGCGAAGGCTACCCGCTCGAGGATGAGATCTCCGGACGGCTCGAACCCGACACCCGCCTGTTCGATGGCGACAAGAAGGTGTTCAAACTGCCTCACGGACGCGGCACCTACATCCCAGAGAACGTCGCGCGCGATGATGTCCCCATGCCTGCCACCCAGACCTTCCGTTCGCATGGCGCGCCATGGGTGCCGAGCGGCGATGCGATGGCCGACGGCCTCGGCCCGGCAGCATGGGCCAATCGTGCCAAGTATCCCGACCTTACCTTCGACGGGCGGCCGCGCATCGTGCCGATGGCCCACAGCCACGACATCGTGGTCGCCGACAATGATCCCAAGCTGATCGGCTGGCCGGTCATGGCTGCCGACAAGAAGATGGTGGGGAAGGTCACCGACATCTGGGTCGATCAGTCCGAACACTTGATCCGCTACCTCGAAGTCGAGACAACCACTGGCAAAAAAGTGCTGGCCCCGATGTTCGTGGCGGTGGTGCACGGCAACAGCATGTTGGGCGCACTGCTACCCACGACCAATGACGAGCCCGAACTGGTCGAGATCAATGCAATCACCTCGGAACAGTTCGAGCGGGTGCCGGCTCTGGAAACCCCGGGCATCATCACCCGCTACGAAGAAGACCGGGTGATGGCCTATTTTGGCGGTGGCTACATGTATGCCACCCCGGAAAGGGCAGAACCGTGGCTCTGAACGACACAACCGAACGGGCGGCGATCGCAACGCTGCTGCCCGCGGGGCTGGATCACGCCTCGCTCGAAAACGACGGCCCGACCGCGCATGGCGACCGGATGGGCACGCCGGCATCCGATGAACGCGTGCTATGGAAAGGTCGGCCAAACCTCGGCCTGCTCGCCCGCACTGCATTTCACACGCGAACCCTGGCACTCTATTTCGCGGCGCTGATTGTCATTGCGCTGACGATGGGCAAGACAGATGCGGCGATCGTTGCGACGGTTCTGGGGGCAGCCTTGCTTGGTCTCCTCTACCTTCTCGCTTGGTTGAGCACGCGCAGTACGCTCTACATCCTCACCGACGTGCGGCTGATCCTGCGCATCGGCATGGCGATCGAGACCCGCATCAATCTGCCCCTTAAGCAGATCACATCCGCCAATCTGCGAATGCGCGACAAGGGTCACGGGGATATCGCGTTCGAACTCTCGGGTGAGCGGTTGCTGGGCAACCTGCTGCTGTGGCCGCATGTCCGCCCGTGGCATTTCACCCGCCCGCAGCCGATGCTGCGCGGCGTTCCCGATGCCGCAGGTCTTGCGCAGCTGATTGCCGAAGCGCGCGCACAATATGGCGCAATCGACCGGAATTTGAGCGAGATCAAAGAAGCCCCGCTTGCAAGCGGCCATCACACCCCAGCCCCGCAGCGCGCGGCGCAAACGATCCGGCGCCCCGAAGCGGGGATGGGTGACAACGGACTGGAAGGAGCCCCGGCATGATTGTGCGCGAATACGAGAAGGACGAGATTACCGTCGAACGCGTTCCGCTGATGCTGATGGGCGGGATCGTGCTCGCCTCGCTGCTGCTCACCGCCTCGGTCACCTTCGGATTCGTTGGAAAGTCCGCAGTGGTCAGCGAAGCACGCGCCGCAGCGGGAACTGCCGCGGTTGACAGTCGTCTGCTGCGCTTCTTCGATGAAAGCGACGGCACCGTCCGCGCCGAGGACGGGGCGACAGGTGAAGTGCTCGCCCGGTTCAGTGTCGGCGAAGGCGGCTTCATCCGTGCCAGCGTGCGTAGCCTGGTCCACCAGCGCCGTATTCGGGGCCAGGGTCCGCAAGTGCCCTTCCAACTGACAGAATGGGAAGACGGCGCGCTGACTCTGCTCGATCCGGTGACCGACACCAGCGTCGAGGTCGCGTCCTTCGGCCCGGACAACCGCCGTGTCTTCGCCGACATGCTGGAACGGAAGCCGGACTGATGGCCATGCTGTTCCTCGGTCAAACCGCGCGCTCGTTCGACATTCCCTGCACCATCACGGTGGAGCAGAGCCCCGACCATTTCCATGCCCATGTCGAACTTGCGGACGAAGTTGCCATCCAGCCGGGCGACAAGGTCCGGGTGCACGGTGCGCCGATCCAGATCAGCTTCGGCCAGAGCGTGGTGTTCGAACGACTCGCCACGGTGACGCGGGCCAACGCGTTCGACCGCGCAGTGACGCGGCTTGCCGCCTATTTCGACCTCAAGGAACTTTACGAAGTCAGCTTTACCCCAGGGAGGGTACGATGAACGCGCATACCAGGATCGAGACCCCATCAGACCCGACGCTCACCCGCGAGCACGCGATGGAGATCGCCCAGCAAAGCACGATGCTCAGCCCGCGCTTCTATACCACCGACTTCGAAGCGCTTGATGCGATCGACGTCTCGAGCGTTCGCGGCGAATGGGATGCGCTGATCAACGAGATGATCGGCGATCCGAACAAGCAGCATTTCAAGCAGGACGAGACCTTCCAAGGCGTGATCAAAAAGCTGGATCCAGCTCTGCGTGCCGAGTTCGTCGACTTTCTGGTGAGCTCGCTTACCTCGGAATTCTCGGGCTGCGTACTCTATGCCGAAATCGCCAAGCGCACCAAGAACCCCGATGTGAAGCAGTTGTTCAAACTGCTCGCCCGCGACGAAAGCCGCCATGCCGGATTCATCAACGAAACATTGAAGGATGCCGGAATCGGAATCGATCTTGGGTTCCTGACGCGGACCAAGAAGTACACATTCTTCAAGCCCAAGTTCATTTTCTACGCGGTCTACCTGTCGGAAAAGATCGGCTATGCCCGCTATATCGCGATATTCCGCCATCTGGCGCAGCATCCGCAGAACCGCTTCCACCCGATCTTCCGCTGGTTCGAGGAATGGTGCAACGACGAGTTCCGGCACGGCGAAGCCTTCGCGATGCTGCTGCGCGCCGATCCCAAGCTGCTGACCGGCGCGAACAAGCTGTGGGTGCGGTTCTTCATCCTGTCGGTCTATGCCACGATGTATGTCCGCGATCATGCCCGGCCCGAGTTCCACAAGGCGCTGGGGATCGATCCGACGGTCTATGATTACCGCGTGTTCGACATCTGCAACCAGATCAGCCGGCAGGTCTTTCCGGTCGAGGTCGATATCGACAGCCCGGCGTTCCGCGCGCGGATGGACGGGTTGCTGCGCGCCTCGCGCCGGATCGAAGCGGGCAAGGACCGCGGCGGGATTGCCGGCTTTGCGATGCGCGCATCGGGCATGGCCAGCGCAGCGCTGAACTTCGCACGGCTTTACCTGCAACCGACCAAGTCCAACGCCCTGCCGCAGTCGATCCGGCTCCAGCCCGCATGGTGAGCTGGACCGGCCATGTAGTTCCGTTCTTCGTGACGGTGGCGATCTGGTTCATCGCGACCGGGCTGATTGCCTGGGCCGATAACCGCGCCAGCGCCACTTTCACGAAGAGCCTCGCGATCGGGGCTGCGGGTGGCGTTGCCGGCCTTGTCCTGATCCTCACCGCATCGCTCTTCGCCGAAGTCTGGGCGGTCTATGCCGCCTTCACCGGCGCACTGATGGTGTGGGGCTGGCACGAGATCAGCTTCCTGACCGGCGCGGCCGCCGGCCCTCGCCGTGGTCCGGCAGACGCTGGCCTGACAGGCGTGGCCCGCTTCCGGCAGGCGAGCGCGACGGTGATGCACCATGAAGTCGCCCTCGCTCTGACCGCGCTGCTGCTGATCTCGCTGTCGTGGAACGCGCCCAACCAGATCGGCGCGACCGTATTCGTGCTGTTGTTCGCATTGCGTCTGACCTCCAAGATCAACCTGTTCGTCGGCGTACCCAACAGCACGTCGGAAATGCTCCCCGATCAACTCGCCTACCTGAAAACCTATTTCGGCCCCAACCGGATGACGGTGCTGCTGGCCGCCTCGATCGTGGCGATCGGCGCGGTCACCGCCTGGTTCGGCGCGCTGGCGCTGGCCGCACCTGTCGGCAGCGCGGAGATGGTGGGCGCAAGCCTGCTCTTCACGTTGTGCCTGCTCGGCGCGCTCGAGCACCTGTTCCTCGCCCTGCCGTTCCGCGACGGAATGCTGTGGGGCTGGGCCTTGCCGCAGCGGAAGGCTGCGGCACAGATCGATCGGAAATGAGATCATGATGACGAAAGCAGAGGGAACCCCGATGGACTTCGAAGCCTACTTCGCCGGCGAACTGGACACGGTTCGCGCAGACGGGCGTTACCGGGTCTTCACCGACATCAAGCGGCACCGCGGGCGCTTCCCGCACGCGACCCGCTTCGTCCAGGGCGAAACGCAGGCGGTCACCGTGTGGTGTTCGAACGACTATCTCGGCATGGGCCAGCACCCGGTGGTGCTCGACGCGATGCATGAATGCCTCGACGAATGCGGCGCAGGCGCGGGCGGGACGCGCAATATCTCGGGCACCAATCACCACCACGTGCTGCTCGAGCAGGAATTGGCCGACCTCCACAACAAGGAAAGCGCGCTGCTGTTCACTTCGGGCTATGTTTCGAACTGGGCAGGCCTCGGCACGCTGGCGGGACGGATTCCGGGCTGCGTGGTGTTCTCCGACGCGCTCAATCACGCCTCGATGATCGAAGGCATCCGCTATTCGCGCGCGCCCTACAAGGTGTTCCGCCACAATGATGTCGAACACCTCGACCAGCTGCTGTCCGATTACGGCCCCGACGTGCCCAAGCTGGTCGCCTTCGAAAGCGTCTATTCGATGGACGGCGACATTGCCCCCATCGCCGCGATCCTCGATGTCTGCGAGAAGCACGGCGCGATGACCTATATCGACGAGGTCCACGCCGTGGGCCTCTATGGTCCGCGCGGCGGCGGGATTGCCGAGCGCGAAGGGCTGATGGACCGGATCACCGTGATCGAAGGCACGCTGGGCAAGGCGTTCGGGGTGATGGGCGGCTACATCGCGGCGTCGGCCAACCTCGTCGATTTCGTCCGCAGCTTTGCCAGCGGGTTCATCTTCTCGACCGC
>DAIQNP010000098.1:0-8537 GCA_036788335.1 Erythrobacter sp. | reverse complement strand
TCATGCCGATCAGCGATGCGCAGACGCTGCTGCTGGTGGGCGATTCGATCGGGATCATCGAGGTGACCGTGACCGACCCCGACGATGTCGGCGCGATCCTTGCCCCGGTGCAGCAGCAATTGGCGGGCCGGGCGCAGGTGGCCGACTGGAGGACCATCAATTCGGCGCTGTTCGAGGCCTTGCAGGTGGAACGCGTGGCGATGGCCTTTGCCTTGAGTTTCATGGTGCTGGTCGCAGCTTTCAACATCCTGTCGAGCCTTGTCATGCTGGTCCGCGCCAAGACACGCGATATCGCGATCATGCGCACGATGGGCGCGACGCGGCGATCTCTGCTCAAGATTTTCGTCACCACCGGCACCACCATCGGGGCGATCGGGACGATGGCCGGGCTGGCGCTCGGCGCGATCATCCTGTTCTTCCGCGAGCCGATCGTGGATTTCATCGCCTTTACCACCGGGCAGGAAATCTGGGACCCGGAGGTGCGGTTCCTGAGCACGCTCCCGTCGCGCACCGATCCGTGGGAGGTCGCCGGGATCGTCACGCTGGCGCTGGTGTTGAGCTTCCTGGCGACGCTCTACCCCGCATTGAAGGCGGCGAACACCGATCCGGTGCAGGTGCTGCGCTATGAATAGGGGGCTGGAACAGGGCGCGCCGATCGTCGCCTTGAAAGGCTTGCGCCGCACCTTTGAACAAGGCGGGCAGCGGATCGAGGTGCTGCGCGGGGTCGATCTTGCCATCATGCCGGGCGAGATCGTGGCGCTGCTCGGCCCGTCGGGTTCGGGCAAGTCGACCATGCTGCAAGCCGTCGGCCTGCTCGAAGGCGGGTTCGACGGATCGATCACCCTTGCGGGCGAGCGCGCCGAGGACCTCGCCAGCGACCAGCGCACCCGGTTGCGGCGCGAACATCTCGGCTTCGTCTACCAGTTCCACCACCTGCTGCCCGACTTCGACGCGCGCGAGAATGTGGTGATGCCGCAGATGATCCTCGGCACACCGCGCGCCGATGCCGAAGCGCGGGCCGACAGCCTGTTGACGAGTTTGGGTCTGGGCGAGCGGCTGACCCACCGGCCGAGCCAGCTTTCGGGCGGCGAGCAGCAACGCGTCGCAGTCGCCCGCGCGCTCGCCAACCGGCCGACACTGGTGCTGGCGGACGAACCGACCGGCAACCTCGATGAGGCAACCGCCGACAACGTGCTGGCGCAGTTCCTCGCGCTGGTGCGCGGCGAAGGCAGTGCGGCGCTGGTGGCGACGCACAATGAACGACTCGCCGCACGGATGGATCGTGTGGTTCGACTTCGCGACGGCGTGTTGTTGTAAAATCTGCATCCTCCCTTATTCTGCCGGGTAGCGGGGGATAATGGAGAAAAAAATGTTGGATCACCCCAGTCCTTTCGGCGGAGAAACCGGCAGCACCGGTTCCCACGCGTGGAACGACCGCGCTGCCTTGCATGGCAGGGCCGGCGCTGGCGGGCTGTTCGATGGCGCTACCGCTATCCGGCGCGGCACCTTTGCCGACATGATTCGCTACCTTGCCATGCTGCCCGAAGCCGAACGGGACAACTACGTCATCGAAAAGGCCGGCGACCGCGAGTATTCCGCCAGCGAGGCAATGGCGCTTGCCTCGCACCCCGATTTCCCGGCACAAGGCAGCGATTGACGCGCCAGCCTGCCAAGGGGAACCGATGACCACGACCAGCACGACGATCGCGGACTTCACCGTCACCACCAATCGCGGAGAGTCGGTCGACCTCAAGGACAAGCTCGGAACGGTCTTGCTGGTGGTCAACACCGCTAGCAAGTGCGGCTTCACCCCGCAATATGACGGGCTGGAAAGGCTGTATCAGGACTACAAGGACCGGGGCTTCGAAGTGCTGGGCTTCCCTTGCAACCAGTTCGGTGCGCAGGAACCCGGCAATGCCGACGAGATCGCCGAATTCTGCCAGATCAATTTCGGTGTCACTTTCCCGTTGATGGAAAAGGTCGAGGTCAACGGCGCGCAGGCCTCGCCGCTGTTCGACTGGATGAAGAAATCGGCCAAGGGGCTGATGGGATCGACGTCGATCAAGTGGAATTTCACCAAGTTCCTGATCAGACGCGACGGCACGGTGGTGAAGCGTTACGGCCCGACCGACACTCCGGCCAGCATCGCCAGGGACATTGAAAAGCTGCTGTGATTTGTCCGCAGCCTGTGGAGAAGTAACGCGCCGGCGCGCTTTGAGAATCGCCGCGATTTCCTAGATTGCACGTTATGCCCTTCGCTCCCTTCGTCCCCTTGCGCGTGCTGTCGTCCTATTCGATGCTCGAAGGGGCGATCGATCCCAAGGCGCTGGCCAAACTGGCCAAGGAACGCGGCTTTCCCGCCATCGCCATCTGCGACCGCAACGGATTGTACGGGATCGTCGCCTTCGCCGCGGCCTGCAAGGCTGAAGGGGTGCAGCCGATCATCGGTGCCCTTCTGGGGGTAGCGCGGCCGGGTCCGGGGGGCGAGGAGAGCAAGGAGGTCGATTACCTCCCGCTGCTGGCGCAGGACGAGGAAGGCTACGGCAACCTGTGCCACCTGGTCAGCGCCGCGCATCTCGACCGGCCGCTGGAGCGCGAGCCGCATGTGACGCTGGGCGATCTCGAAGGGCGCACCGACGGGCTGATCGCCTTGACCGGCGCGGGCGAGGGCGGGCTGACCCGGCTGCTGGCCGAAGGTCAGTACGAAGCGGGCGCCCGGCTGGCGGACCGGCTCGAAGCGCTGTTTCCGGGCAGGCTCTACATCGAACTCGCCCGTAACGGCGATCCGGTGGCCGAGCGGGCCGAGGGCGCACTGATCGACTTGGCCTTTAGCCGCGACCTGCCGCTGGTCGCCACCAACCCGGCCAATTTCGCCGAACCGCATATGCACAAGGCGCATGACGCGATGCTGTGCATCGCCCATTCGACCCATATCGAGGCGGAAGATCGCCCGCGTTCCAACCCGCAGGCCTTCGTCAAGTCGGCGAGCATGATGGACGAGGCTTTCGCCGACCTGCCGGAGGCGACCGCCAACACCCTCGTCATCGCGCAGCGCTGTGCCTTCGCGCCGCCTTACCGCAAACCGATCCTGCCGAGCCTTGCGGGCGATCTTTCCGGCGAGGCGCGGATGCTGGCCGAGGATTCGCGCGCGGGGCTGGAAGCGCGGCTCGCGTTCTATGGCGAACTGACGCCGGAAGAACGCCAAGGCTATTTCAATCGGCTCGAATTCGAAGTCGACGTGATCGTCAAGATGGGCTTTCCCGGCTACTTCCTGATCGTTGCCGACTTCATCAAATGGGCCAAGGATCAGGGCATTCCGGTGGGTCCGGGGCGCGGTTCGGGCGCGGGGTCGGTGGTGGCCTGGGCGCTGACCATTACCGATCTCGATCCGATCCGGCTGGGCCTGCTGTTCGAACGGTTCCTGAACCCCGAACGCGTGTCGATGCCCGATTTCGACATCGACTTCTGCGAAACCCGGCGGGGCGAGGTGATCCGTTATGTCCAGGCCAAATATGGCAGCGATCACGTCGCGCAGATCATCACCTTCGGCAAGCTGAAGGCCCGCGCGGTGCTGCGTGATTGCGGTCGCATCCTGCAAATGAGCTACGGTCAGGTCGATCGGCTGTGCAAGATGGTGCCCAACCACCCGACCGACCCGTGGACCCTGCCGCGTGCGCTCAACGGCACCGCCGAGTTCCGGCGCGAGTACGACCAGAATGCCGAGGTCAAGCGGCTGGTCGATCTGGCGCTGCAACTGGAAGGGCTCCCGCGCAATTCCTCGACCCATGCCGCAGGCGTGGTGATCGGCGACCGGCCGCTGGCGCAGCTTGTCCCGCTCTACCGCGATCCACGCTCGGACATGCCGGTGACCCAGTTCGACATGAAGCACGTCGAAAGCTCGGGTCTGGTCAAGTTCGACTTCCTCGGGCTGAAGACCCTGTCGGTGCTGCGCAAGGCGGTGGACCTGCTGGAGGAGCGCGGGATCAAGATCGACCTCGGCACACTCCCGCTCGACGATGCCCAGGTCTACAGCCTGATGCAGAACGGCAATACGGTGGGCGTGTTCCAGCTCGAATCCGAAGGAATGCGGCGGACGCTCAAGGCGGTGAAGCCCTCCAATTTCGGCGACATCATCGCGATTGGCGCGCTTTATCGCCCCGGCCCGATGGATAACATCCCTCTGTTCGGAAGGCGCAAGAACGGCGTCGAAGCGATCGAGTACCCGCATCCCAAGCTCGAAGCGATCCTTGCCGAGACCTACGGCATCATCGTCTATCAGGAACAGGTGATGCAGGCGGCGCAGGTGCTTGCCGGTTACTCGCTGGGGGACGCCGATCTTCTGCGGCGCGCGATGGGCAAGAAGGTGCAGGCCGAAATGGATGCACAGCGCCAGCGCTTCGTCGAGGGCTGCAAGGCCAACTCCGCCATCGAGGCGAAGCGCGCCAACGAGTTGTTCGACTTGATCGACAAGTTCGCTGGTTACGGCTTCAACAAAAGCCATGCCGCAGCCTACGCATTGTTGTCCTATCAGACCGCGTGGCTGAAGGCGCATTATCCGGAAGAATTCTACGCCGCGTCGATGTGTTTCGACATGCACCAATCGGACAAGCTGAGCGTCTTCGTTGACGATGCGCGGCGCTATCCCGGCGGGCAGGGCGGGGTCGAGGTGCTGGCCCCCGACATCAATGCCAGCGCGGCGCGCTTCACCGTCGAGCAGACCGACCGGGGCTATGGCGTCCGTTTTGCGCTCGCGGGCATCCGCAATGTCGGTGAAAAGGCGATGGAGTCGATCGCGGCCGAGCGTGCGGCGGGCGGGCCGTTTGCCAGCCTCAAGGATCTGTTCGAACGCCTGCCGCAGGGCACCATGAATCGTCGCCAGCTCGAGGGGCTGATCTGCGCGGGCGCGCTCGATTCGCTCGAGCCGAACCGGGCGCTGCTCTATGCCAATGCGGACCTGCTCCTGGCGGTGGCGGACGCGGCGATGCGCGAACGCTCGAGCGGGCAGGCGGCGCTGTTCGGCGGTGAGGCCGCCGCGCCTGAAGACCTGCGCCTGCAACCGGCACCCGAATGGACCCGGACCGAACGCATGGCGAAGGAGCGCGAGAATTTCGGGTTCTACTTCTCCGCCCATCCGGTGCAGCAATATCGTGACATCGCCTCGGCCAATGGCGCGCGCACCTATCAGAGCTTGATGGAAGCGGGCGCGCCGCCGGGCGGGCGCGGGACGGCTGTGATCGCGGCCATGATCGAGGGGCTGACCAAGGCGCGTACCCGCAAGGGCGGCACCTTCGTACGCGGCGATTTCTCCGACAGCTCGGGCCAATTTACCGCCGCCTGCTTCGAAGAGGCGCTGGTTCCGCAATTCGAACGCTGGGCGGCCGAGGGCGAATGCCTGCTGCTGACGGTCGAACTGGACGCGCCCAGCCCCGACGAGCCACCGCGCATCACCGTGCGCGGTGCGCGCCCCTTGGCGGCGGTAAGCGGGGCCACCGCGATGCAGTTGACGGCCGATGTATCCACGGTCGAGGCGCTGCTCGAATTGCAGGTCGAGCTCGATCTGGTGCGCGGTGAGCAGGCCATCGGCAGTGGCGAGGTCGTAGTGCGACTGATCCTGGCAACCGGCGGCGAAGCGCGGCTGCGGCTGGGCCGGGGTTTCGTGCTCAACGGCGAGTTGGCCGAACGGCTGACAGCGGTGGCGGGACTCGAGAATGTCCAGCTGGCTCCGCTCAAGGGCCGAGCGGCGTTGCGCCTCGTCGCCTGACCGGCCCTGGCCGAAGCGACCCACGAAAAAGGGGCCGGATCGCTCCGGCCCCTTTCGTGTATTGGTTGCGGTTGAAGCCGCTTACATGCCCGAACCCGGACCGTAGCTGACTTCGACGCGGCGGTTCTGCGCTTCGCGCACACCATCGGCAGTCGGAACGCGCGGCTGCGATTCGCCAAAGGCTTCCGCGGTGATCCGCGCCTCGGGAACGCCGCGACCGGTCATGTAGCTGCGCACCGCAGCATTGCGACGTTCAGCCAAAGCCTGGTTGTAGGTAACGCTGCCCGCACGGTCGGTGTGACCGGCCAGCATGACCCGTGCGCTGCCGCAGTTCGAATAGGCCGTGACCGCATTGTTGAGAATGGTCGCGGCTTCAGCCGTCACATCCGCCCGGTCGAAATCGAAAAACACGATATACGGGCCGGTGTTGCACTGCGCCTGCGGCGGAGGTGGTGGCGGCGGGGGAGGCGGCGGCGGGGGAGGCGGCGGCGCTTCGGCCCCACCGAAATTGTAGGTCAGACTCGCCAAAACTGAGTGCGACCGGAAGTCGGCATTGATCGGCGCACCGCCAGCCGTTTCGAGCTCGAACTCGTCGATCACGAAATAGCGATACTTGAGACCGAGATCGACATTGTCACTCACCGCAAAGCGGGCGCCTGCAAGAAGCTGCCAGGCGAAATCGGTCTTGCTGTCATCGATCACCGTGCCGACCCCGTCGACTTCAACCGGCAGATCGAGATTGGCGATCCCGACCCCGCCACCAGCAAAGATCTGGAGGCCGTCATCATTGCCGAATTCGAACAACCCGTTGAGCATTCCGCTCCAGATGCTCAGGTCTTCTTCGTTCTGGACAACAGTGCCGAACGGAACGGTTGCGCCGCCGGGAAGAATGCCGGAATTCACGACCGTCAGGCTGTCATAGGCAGCACGCTTGTAACCGCCCTCGGCTTCAAGCCGGAACGGACCGAAGTCGTAACCGACCACGACATCGGCATCGAGGCCGATCTTCGTATCGGCAAAGGCGGCATTGGTCCGCGGGTCGGTGTCAATCAAATCGACATCGACCTGATCTTCCAGCATGACACCGCCATTGATGCCGACATAGGCTTGGCCTTCGCGGGCCTGCGCCGGTACTGCGATAATCGCTGCGGCACCCGCCAGTAGAAGTGCTGTTCTTTTCATATACATCCCTCGTCATAGAAACCTTGTGGTCTGGTAGGCCCGGTGCATGGCAAACCCGTGACAGGCAAGCGTAGCGCGGCGAGTTGGTGTTGTCGCGAGGCTGGGAGCGCGCCCGGAGAACGCCTTTCGGCCAGCCGTGCCAGAGCAATGCCGAACCGATTGCCAAGCAGGCGACGTGCAGGCATGAAAGTGCTGCAAGACGCAAAGGTACGGCGCGGGCAATCATGCGCCGACCAATCAGGGAGAGACAGGACTATGGCCGCACACAGCCTCGGTGCAATGCAGGAATGGACCATGCGGGTGACTGCGGTGATCGATCATGCCGCACGCGAAGCGCCGACGCGCGAGATTGTCAGCCGCTGGGCTGATGGCTCCGAGACCCGCTCCGACTGGGCCGGCATTCGCCGCGATGCGCTGAAAATGGCGCAGGCCTTGCAGGCACTGGGGCTGAAGCCGGGCGACAGGGTGGCCAGCCTTGCCATG
Organism: Erythrobacter sp.; assembly: GCA_036788335.1. Classification (GTDB taxonomy): domain Bacteria; phylum Pseudomonadota; class Alphaproteobacteria; order Sphingomonadales; family Sphingomonadaceae; genus Erythrobacter. The sequence goes on along the minus strand of DAIQNP010000098.1, from coordinate 1,111 downwards.
AACCATGCGCGGCACCTGGTCAGCTGGTACGGCGTGGCAGGGATGGGCGGGGTGCTCCACACGGTGAATCCCCGCCTGTTCGACGATCAGCTCGAATATATCGTCAATCACGCCGAGGACCGGGTACTTTGCTATGACGCAGCGTTCCAGCCGATCGTCGACCGGATGCGTTCGCGCTGGACGACCGTGGAGCATTACATCTGCTACGATTCCGGCGAACACGCGCCCGCTTTCGAGGACTGGATCGGCGCGCAGGACGGCGACTTTGAATGGATCACCGGGGCCGAAACCGACCCGTGCATGATCTGCTACACCAGCGGCACGACCGGCAATCCCAAGGGTGTGCAGTACGAACACCGCTCCACCGTGCTGCACGCGATGGCGGGATTGCAACCCGCCGCCTTCAACTTCAGCTCGGCTTCGGTGATGCTGCCGGTGGTGCCGATGTTCCACGCAGCGAGTTGGGGCCTGCCCTATGCGGGCGCGATGGCGGGGATCAAGTTTGTTTTCTCGGCTGTCAACGACCCGGCCGTGCTGCACGACCTGATGTTGCGCGAAGGGGTGACCGATTCCGCCGGCGTGCCGACCGTGTGGCTGGCGCATTTCCAGTATTGCGACCGAGAGGGCCTCGACCTGCCGCCGCTCAAGGCCGCCACCATCGGCGGCTCTGCCGCGCCCAAGTTCATGATCGAGCGATTGCTCAAGAACGGCACCCGCGTCCAGCACGCCTGGGGGATGACCGAAACCAGCCCGATCGGCACGGTGGGCGGTCCGACCTGGGACTGGGACCAGCTTTCGCTTGAGCAAAAGGTCGACAAGATCGCGATGCAGGGCCGCCCGATCTTCGGCGTGCAGCTGCGCACGGTCGATTTGGACGACATGGCGACCGAACTGCCGCGCGACGGGAAGACCAGCGGCGCGCTCCAGATCCGCGGGCCTTGGGTTATCAAGCGCTACTTCAAGGCGGAAACCGACGCTGCCAACAACGAAGGCTGGTTCGACACCGGCGATGTCGGCATCCTCCACCCCGATGGCACGCTGCAACTGACCGACCGGACCAAGGACGTGATCAAGTCGGGCGGCGAGTGGATCAGCTCGGTCGAGCTGGAAA
>DAIQNP010000097.1:0-8617 GCA_036788335.1 Erythrobacter sp. | reverse complement strand
CATTCCGGCAGCATTGCCGATCCGGCGCTGGTCCCTGCGAGCTACGCCAATTACCAGATGAGCGACAGGCTGTTTATCGGTCTTGGCATCAATTCGGGTTTTGGACTTATCACGAAGCCGGACAATACCGATTGGGCAGGATCGGCAATCGCAATAACGTCTGAGGTTTTTTCGATAAATTTCAATCCGACGGTCGCTTATAAAGTCACTGATGACCTGACGATCGGCGTCGGGGCGCAAATCGAATATTTCAAAGTTCGATTGAACAATAATTCGCGAGCAGTCGAATTGGACGACATAGGAATTGGCGCGACCGCAGGCGTTACGTGGACGCCTGCGCAAGGCACAACCATCGGCGTCGGCTACAGATCGGCGGTAAGCTTCGATCTCGAAGGGGACTACAACGTATTTGGATTTGGCAAGTTCGGAGCAGACGCCGAACTTACACTGCCCGACATGATCACAGTGGGTTTGCGCCAGTCCTTGTCTCAAAATCTTGACCTTCTCGCCGGCTATGAATGGACGAACTGGAGCCGGGCAGGGACCATTCCGGTAAATGTTGATGGTTTAGGCACACCTGAATCTCTGGAACTCGAATATGAGGACGGTCATTTCGTTTCGGTCGGTCTGGAATATGCCTACACCCCGTTCACATTGCTCCGAGCCGGCGTTGCATGGGAAAAATCACCAGTAACCGATGAACACCGCAATGTGTTTCTCCCCGATGCTGATCGTCTCTGGCTGAGCGTTGGCGCGACACATCAGCTCACGGAAAAGATAACGGTCGATCTGGGTTTCTCTCACATTATTGCGGACGATGCGTCGATCTGCCGAGACCTCGGAAATAATGCTGAACCATGTTCTCCGGCTACGGTCTCAGCACTTGAGGCCGAAAGCGAATCCACCGTCAACATCATATCCGCCAGCCTTCGCTACAAATGGGGCGGCGGCGAGCCTGCGCTCGAACCTCTAAAATAAACGCCGGCGAACGGCGAACCTGAAAGGACCGGCCCTCGCGCCGGTCCTTTGTTTTTTCCGGCCTGCGCCTCTCGCCCCTCTCCCCGAGGTAAGCGTTTGCCGCTCACTTTAAAGGTTCGCGGGCTGGAGAGGGCCGGGGTGAGGGGTTGGGATGTTGACCGATAGTCTTCATCCCGTCACCCGAAACGCTTCGCATTTCGACCTCTCCCGATGGGAGAGGTGAAAAATGCATCCGCCTCCGTTTAACAGGCCTAACGGAACGGCCAGGGCAGATCGACCGCAGACTGCAGCGCTCCATAGGGGAAATTCAGCGACAGCGCGTTCGCAAGGATCAGGATGAAGCCGGCCGCGGCGGCCGTCAGCGTCAGCGTCATGACCGGCCCCGTCCGCGCCCTGACGGTCAGAAAGACCAGGAAAAACAGGATCATGGCCAGATAGAAGCCGACCAGCGCGCTCGCCCCGACGAGAGCCGCGATCCAGTACGCCCCGTTCCAGAGATTGCCCACGGAAGGATCCGCAGCCTGCGCTGTATCCGCCTCATTGTCGTAGACAGCCGGGTTCGTGTTCTCCCCGAGGATCAGCACCCAGAGCAGCAGCAATCCGAAGAACGCCGCCACCGCCGCCGTGCTCATCGGAAAAACCTGCCCAAGGAAGCTGTGCCCCGCCGCGTCCCAGATCGCGATGCCGAACATGGCCAGCACCAGCATCGTGAAAGCGATCTGCGGCGCGCGGTCGGCCAGCACCGGACGCCGGCCCTGCTCCACGCCCCCGTCCGCGCGCGCCGCGAGCGGCTGAGAATCGTCCACGCGGTTGCGGATACCGAACCAGATCGAAATCAGGGTCAGCACGCCGATGATGACGACGCCGGGCCGTTGCAGGAAGCCCCAGCCGTAGAACTGGAGCGCCTGATAGAAATAGGTCTCCGCCTGCGGCGCGAGCACATAGCCGATGAGCAGCGCCGGGCGCGGCCAGGCGAAACGCTTCATCAGCACGCCGAGCACGCCGATGGCGAGCAGGGCGACGAGGTCGGCGATGTCGCGCGTCGCCTGGAACGCGGCGAAGCAGACGACGGTAATCATGAACGGCGCGAGCAGCGGGAACGGAATGGTCGTCAGCCGCGCGATCGGCGAGGCGAGCAGGATGCACAGCCCCGCGCCGAGGACGTTGGCGATGGCCAGCGACCAGATGATCGAATAGGTGACGTTCAGCTCGGACGTGACCATGGACGGTCCCGGCTCGATGCCGATCAGGACCATACCGCCGAGAAACACCGCCATCGACCCGGAGCCGGGAATGCCGAACAGCAGCGTCGGCAGCAGCCCGCCGCCCTCCTTGGCGTTGTTGGCGCTTTCGGGCGCGATGACGCCGCGTATGTCGCCTTTGCCGTATTCGGTCGCGTTCTTGCTCGTCTGGACGGCGTGGCCGTAGGCGATCCAGTCGACCACGGAGCCGCCAAGGCCGGGAATCGCCCCTATGATGCAGCCGATGCCGGCGCAGCGTATGGAGAGGAACCAATTGCGGAACCAGTCGCGCACACCCTGGAACCAGCCCGCGCCGAGCTTTGCCCCGCGGGCGATGGCGCTGTCCCGCCGCAGCAGATCGACGATTTCCGGGAATGCGAACAGCCCGAGGCCGACCACGACGAGCGGTATGCCGTCATAGAGATAACCGACATTGAAAACCATGCGGAACTCGCCGGTCGCGGGCGCGCCGCCCATCGAGCCGATGATGAGGCCGAGGCCGCAGGCGGCGAGGCCCTTGGCGAGGCTGCGGCCCGCCAGCACGCCGACCATCGACAGCCCGAACAGGGACAGCATGAACAACTCGGCCGATCCGAAGGCGAGGATGAGCGGTCGCGCGACGAGCACGAAGCCGGTCAGGACGACCGCGCCGAACAGCCCGCCCACAAGCGAGGAGACGAAAGCGGCGGAGAGCGCCCGCGCCGCCTGCCCCTTTTTCGCCAGCGGGAACCCGTCGAGCACCGTGGCCTGGCTCGCGCTCGATCCCGGAATGCCCATCAGGACCGAGGCGAAGGTGTCGGACGTGGGGATGACGGCGACAAGGCCGATCAGCATGGCGAGCGCGGAAATGTCGTCCATGCCGTAGATGAACGGGATCAGCAGGGACAGGCCCGCAATGCCGCCCAGACCGGGAAACACGCCGATGGCGAGCCCGATGACGACGCCGATCAGCATGTAGAGAATATGCTGGAGCGTGAGGAGATCCGAAAGCGCGGCGACGAAGACGTCGAACATGGCCGGCGCCCTTGTTATGGTTTTTCAGGATAGCCCGGCCCGGATAAGCAGGCGGCGAAAGCCCCGCCGCCTGCAAATGGCCGGACTTATTCGCCCAGCGTGACGTTATATTCCGCCGTAAGCATACCCACGACCTGCGAGCGCAATTCGGGCGAAATCTGGGTGCCCTTGACGAAAAGCGCGTCCGCGGCCCTGCCCGTCACCTGTTCATAGGTTCCGAGCACGGCCTCCTTGTTGGCGTTGTACTCCGGGTCGGCCTTGATCTTGGTCACGGCCTCCTGGTAGGCCGCGACGATCTCGTCGGGCGTGTCCTTCGGCAGGAAGATCATCTTCTGCGCCGGGAAACCGGCGGTGAAGAACGCGAAATAGGCGTCGTAATCCGGACCCGAAGGCGCGCTGCCGGTCACTTTCTCGTAGGCTTCTCCGAAATGCGGAATGTCCGGGAATGTCGGGTCGCGGACCAGATTGCCGTCGTCGTCAAGCACGCCCCAGGAGAAGAGCGGCACGGCCTTGCCTTCCTCGACGAGCGGCGTGACGTTCTTCAGATAGGCCGAAGAGGTCTGATAATCGATGTTGGTTTCGCCGCGCTCGAAGGCGAGACGCCCGTCGCCGCGGCCCTTGAAGCCGAACACGTGCTGTACTTCGAAGCCCATGAGCTTGAAGGCGAGCAGCGGCACAAGGTCGAGCGAAGTTGCGCCCTGGCTTGCATAGACAAGGCTCTGGCCTTTCAGCTTGGCGATTTCATCGACGGAGGTCACGCCGGTCGAGGGCGAGGTGTAAACGACGCCGCCGGTCGGCGCGGCCAGCACGATCTTCCAGTCCTGATATTCATACTGTACGCGCGGATCGCCGAGCAGATAGGGGAACTGCGTCGAGCCGGATGTGCCGAGTATGGTCAGGCCGTCGGGACGGGCGCGCGCGGCGAACAGGTTCGTGCCCTTGGTGGAGCCGCCGCCCGGCTCGTTTACGACGACGACCGTCGGATTGCCCGGCAGGTATTTCGTGAAGAACGGAGCGTTGAAGCGCGCCCAGGTGTCCGAGCCGCCGCCCGGCGAAAACGGAATGATCCATTCGATCGTCTTGCCTTCGAACGAGACTTGCGCGGACGCAGGCCCGGCCATCGCGGCGGCCGCCATGCCGGCGGCAATCGCCAGAGCGCCCCGGCGTGTCAATGACCCAAAGCTTTTCATGATTTCCTCCCCGGCCGGTTTGCAGACCGGAGGACATGGCCGGCCGGCAGCCCAAGTCCTCCCCGATCTTCATACGATTACAGGTTTTTTAGCAGATCGCGAACTTTAAGACATAATAATAATGCCATCAAAGTCCGGGTTCGCGTACCGGACTTTCATCGCGGATGCAGGGAACTGCTTGATTGACTCCGCCGCCTGACCGGCATTCGCCCGGTACGTTTGGGCAAAAAGAAATCGTGTCCCAGTGCCGTGCTGATATCCCGCTGGTGTCAGCCCGCGGGAATCGGCCGTGTTCAACGAGAACGCGCCACCTTGGGACAGCATCAATACATTGAATTCATTGGAGAAAATTTGGTAGCGGAGGGGCGCTACCACCGTACCCACTGTCGGAAAGAACATTTGTTCCAGCTATATTGGGCCGGATAGCAAGGCCGGCCTTCTGCAGGGATAAGCAAGATATAGCTGCTTTTTTTCCGGTGCTCCATCCAGTATCTGAAGACATTCCGGCCCTTGTTTAAAGTCCCATAGAGTGGTACATATACTCCATATGGAGCTGCCTTCATGATCGTGAGCTTTCGGGATGAATGGCTGCGAGCCTTCTTTGTCGAAGACGTCCAGTCGCGGAATATCCCGCCTGATCTCGAAAGCCGTCTCTTTCGCAAGCTCCAGATGATGGACGACGCGACCACCGACCAGGATCTGCGTGTGCCGGCCAGCAATCATTTCGAGAAGCTGCGCGGCAAGCTGGCGGGCTTCCATTCGATACGCGTCAACAAGCAGTGGCGGCTGGTTTTCCGGTGGGACAGCAGCCGAGGTGAAGCAGCAGACATCTATCTGGACGATCACAGTTACAGATGAAGCGGAATTGAGAAAGGCTGGACGGCCATGCTGACGACGAAGCGCAAGCCGGCAACGGTCGGCGAGATCTTGGTGGAAGAGTTCATGCAGCCGCTGAGCCTGACCCAGGCTAGCCTGGCCGAGGCGATGGGCGTGCAGCGCAAGCACGTCAACGAATTGTGCAACGATCGCCGCAACGTGACGGCCGCGACAGCTCTCATCCTGGCGCGCGTGTTCGGCAACAGCCCCGATTTCTGGCTGAACGTACAGCGGCGCAGCGACCTGTGGGAAGCGATGCACAGCCCGAAGGAGCGTGCTCGCATCGACCGTGCGAAGCCTTTACAGGAGAGCGCGGCGTGACCTTCTCGATTTTCGTCTGCCAAAGCCTATCCTGCTGAATTCGGTCGGCTGTGCACCCCGATTTCAGTTTAAATATGCGCCAACCGGCTGTCGTGTACTGTGGATGGGCAGTCGAAGAATACCTGGTTGAACTCATCCCGCCCCTTGGGCAGCCGAATTACCAATAATAACGGTATGGCTTATGCAACAGAGTCAGCAGGGAAGTGCGACGAGTGAAGAGCCAGCCTAACAATTCTCTGGTAGATGAAGTAAAATCAAACAGTTAACCAGCTCCCGTTACCACTTCGTCATAACGGTGCTGGACAGTTTGGCACCGATCCCCGCAAAATTCCCGCACGAAATTCAAGCTCGATCCTTCTCGGTCGCGGGCCGCTGACGGCGGTTGGTCCCGGTTCTTTGCCCTGCCCCGCTGCGCCACCGTCCGCAGCCTCCGGGCCGGCTGTGGCCGAGCGGCTCCGCACGCTCGACTCACCGCCTGCCCTACCTTGCTTGCTGGAGCTCACTCCCGAACTCGGGCGCACCGGAAGCCGAAAATGCCGTACCGGTTGTCGCGGTCGTACGCGTAGCGGATGGCAGCGCGCACACTGCGCGCATTGTGTCAATCGGCACCGAACTTTGACCCTCGATCGGCGAGGAAAATTGACCCCTCTGACGCAAGGACTATCCGCTGTCTGGCTCGGAGCTGTGGAGCGTAGCGGAGCAGCGCAGAGCCAGACAGCGTTGGCCGATTTTCAAGTCCGGTTTTTGAAGCGCCAGCTATCGTTGCCGGTCTCGATGATGTCGCAGTGATGGGTGAGGCGGTCGAGGATCGCGGTGGTCATCTTGGCGTCGCCGAAGACGCTGGGCCATTCGGCGAAGGCGAGGTTGGTGGTGACGATAATCGATGTGCGCTCGTAAAGCCTGCTGATCAGATGAAACAGCAACTGGCCGCCGGATTGTGCGAATGGCAGATAGCCGAGTTCATCCAGGATCAGCAGGTCGACGCGGCCAAGAGCGTCGGCGGTCCGGCCCTGACGGCCCAGCTTGACCTCCGTTTCCAGCTTGTTGACGAGGTCGACGGCGTTGAAGAAGCGTGCCTTTCTGCCAGCGCGGATGCAGTGACGTGCGATACCGATGGCAATATGGGTCTTTCCGGTTCCAGTGCCGCCGATAAGGACGATGTTGCGCTGGCTGTCCAGGAAGGCTCCGGTGGCGAGCAACTCGATCAGTTCACTGTTGATCGGCGTTTCCGCGAGCGACAGCTCGGCCAGTTCCTTGGCGAGCGGAAGTTTGGCTATGCCCATCTGGTAATTGATTGAGCGCGCCTGCTTGGCGGCAATCTCCGCCCTCAGCAGGGCGCCGACAATGCGTTCGACGCCCAGGCTGCGCTTGACGCCCTGGGTGACGATCTCGTCATAAGCCGCCCGCATGCCGGACAGCTTGAGCTCGCCCATCATCTCCAGGATCTCATGCCGCTCCATGAACGGCCTCCATCCCTTGCGTTCTCAGCCTGTCGTAACGGGCACAATCGGCGACCGGCTCGTATGCGAGCGTCAACCGCGCCGGTGTCAGGATTGGCCGGGGTGGAACCGGCTGCTGCCGCCGGGCAAGCGCATTGAGGATGACATCGGCGCTGGCGATCCCGGCTTCGAGCGCTTCACCGCAGGCGGCTTCCACAGCCGGCAAGCCGTCCGTGAGCACGGCGGTGAGGATCTTCACCATTTGCCGGTCGCCGTCGTCGCTACCCTCGAGCCTGCGGCGGACCCGCGCCAATGATGCTGGCAACACCCAGTCTTTGAACGGCGCGCCATTGCGCAACGCACCGGGCTTTCTGGCCAGCACCGGCACGTAATGCCAGGGATCGAAGACGACCTGGCCGCGCCCGAACCGGCGCTCATGCTCGCCGACCACCGTCCCGTCCTGTTTGATGACGATACGCTCCGCATAAGCATGAATATCGACCGGCCGTCCTACAGCCTTGGACATGACCGAATATTTGTTGTTGTCGAAGCGGACGAGACAAGTCTTGGAGACCGATGCGCTCGTTGCATGAAAGCCCTCGAATGGCCCGCGATAGGGGATGAGAGCGGTACGCTCGGCCTCGAACATCGCGAAGACCGTTCGCTCCTTCTGCTCCGGGTGCGGCTGCGTCTTGGCGTAGGCGACGCAGCGATCGAGCAGATAGGCATTGAGCTCGGCATAGCTCTTGAACTTCAGCCGTGGCGAGAAGAACCGTTGGCGCGCTACGCCCACCTGGTTCTCCACTTGCCCCTTCTCCCAGCCGGCGGCCGGCGTGCAAGCCGTCGGCTCGACAAGATGGTGGCTCAAGAGCTGCAGGAAGCGGCGGTTGAACTGCCGTTCCTTGCCGACGAAAACGGCATCGACGGCGGTCTTCATATTGTCGTAGATGCCGCGTTGGCATGCACCCTTGAAGAACCCGAAGGCCTTCTCGTGAGCGTCGAACACCATCTCCTGGCTCTCGCGCGGGTAGGCTCGAAGGAAGAACATCCGGCTGTGGCAGAGCCGGACATGGGCCACTTTCGCCATCGTCGTCACGCCGTCGATGACGACGCACTCATGGCTCCAGTCGAATTGATAAGCCTCGCCCGGAGCAAAGCAGAGCGGCACGTAGGCTTCCGCCTGCTTGATTGCTTGCCGGCGCTCCCACGACCGACCATAGCGGCGAATTGCATCGTAGCCGCCCTGATAGCCGGAAAGCCGCAGTTCCTCGTATATACGCTGAAAAGTCAGCCGCTCACGCTTGGGGCGCTTGGCATTATCCTCCAGCAGGCGATCAAGCTCGTTGGCGAAAGCGCCGAGCTTTGGCAGAGGCTGAGCCTTGCGTTCATAGCTGTGCTTCGTCTCATCGCCGCGAACGATGGTCCGCACCGTGTTCCGCGCAAGCCGAAGCTCGCGAGCAATCTGCTTGATCTTACGACCCTTGATATGAAAAGCGTGCCGTACACGGCCAATCGTCTCCACCGTCACCATCCCCCGTTAAGCCCCCGCTCGCGAATC
>DAIQNP010000096.1:0-8693 GCA_036788335.1 Erythrobacter sp. | reverse complement strand
GCGAGCGGGCGCGTGACGCCGCGCCGCGATGGCCGCCCTTTCTGGTGGGGGCTGGTCGCGGCGCTGTTTATCGCCAATGTCGGCCTGCTGGTATGGCGCGATGTCGTCGCCACCGACACGCTCGCCGCTGAGGTGGCCGAGCAGCAGACCGCCAGCGCCGCTGCCCGCGCCGTCGCCGCCCGGATCGCGGGCGAGGAAAGCGCCCGCGCTGCGCTGCTGGCGGAACGCAAGACGCATGATCCGCTCGCCATGCTGGCGCTGACCACCGGGGCGCTGCCCGCCAACGCCTTCGTCCAGCGCTTCGCTTGGACCGCCGAGACATTGCGCCTGACCGGCTACAAGGAACCGGGCAGCGATGTGCAGGCGGCGCTGCGGCGCAGCGGGCGCTTTGCCGCGCTGCAATCGAGCGTGTCGGACCCGACCGCCGAGGGCGGCGGCGGGCAGCCGTTCGACATCAGCGCCGAGATTGCCGGGACGAATAGCGCGGCGGAGACCCGGCCATGACCGCCCTGTCCGACCGCGAACGGCGGCTCATTGCCATCCTGATCCTGATCGCGGCAATCGCGCTCGGCTGGCTCGCCATCCTGTCGCCGATCCTCTCCGGCTTCGAAGCCCGCGCTGCCGAGCGCGAGCGGCTGGCGCTGGTGCAGGCCAGCAATGCGCGGCTGATGGACAATATCGCCCGCCTGCGCCGTCAGGCCGAAGCGCAGCGCGCCGGGCAAGCGCGCTTCCACCTGATCGCCCCAACGCCCGCCGCTGCGTCCGAAGCACTGAAAGAACAGGTCTCCGCGCTGGTCGGCACCGCCGGGGGCGAAGTGCTCGCCTTGCAGGATCTCGATACCGCCGAAGGCCGGGTCGAATTGCGCCTCGAAGCCCGGCTTGGCGAGGCGCAATTGGTGCGCCTGCTCGAACGCCTCCAGAATGCCGAGCCGCTGCTGATCGTCCGCAGCCTCTCGCTCTCAGCCCCCGGCGCGGTCTCCGCTGCCGGAACTGCCCCTGCCACCCGCCAACTGGATGTCCGGATCGATGTTGCCGCTTCGCATTCCCCGGCCTGAACGCGCCGAGAACACGGTGCTGGCAGCGCTGCTGTCGTTGCTGCTGGCGGTGATGCTGGTGGCACAAATGCTGCTGCCGCCAAGCCGGCCCGAATTGCCCGGCGTGCCACCTGCCGCCGGATTGCGCCGCGTGACCGCCGAGGTGCCGCGCGTCAGTCCCGATGCGGTGCTGGCGCGCCGCTCGATCTTCACATCGGTGACGCTGGCGGGCGCGGCCACCAACAATGGCGCTGCCCCCGCGCCGCTCGACGGGGCGGTGCCGGCCGGGACCGTGCGGGTGCGCGGCGCGGTGCGGCTGGTGCTGCAAACGCCACAGGGCAAAGCCGTGACGCTGCGCCCCGGCCAGTCGTGGCGCGGCTGGCAGCTGACCGCGATCGGCCGCGAGGAGGCCAGCTTCCGCCGCGCGGGCGAGAGCGTCACGCTCGCTTTCGGCCTGGCCAACGACTTTTCCGGTTACGATCTCTATCCCTATGGCCCGCGCGATGACGAGAGCGGGTTCCGGGCCAACCAGGCAGACGAACAATGATGAGCCGCTTACGCTCCCACCCCGCGCACCGTGCGCTGGCAATCGGCCTTGCGCTGGCCTGCGCCGGGCCTGCAATGGGCCAGACGATCGAGGATGACATCGATTACGGCGAGGACGCCCTGGCCGAGGATGACGCCGACGATCCGGACGCGATCGACGCGACCATCCTCGACGGCGACCCGCGCGATCCGGTGGTGGCCGAACCGTCGCGGGTGTTCATCCGCGGCGGGGACATCGCCTTCAACTTCCCCGACGCCGATGTGCGGGTGGTGGCGCAGGCGGTACTGGGCGACGTGCTGGGCATGGATTTTGAGATTGCCGACGGTGTCTCCGGCCCGGTCTCGGCTGTCACCGCAATGCCGATCAGCCGGGATTCGGTCATCCCCTTTCTCGAAGACGCCTTTGCGCGCGGCGGCTTTGCGCTGGTGCTCGACGGCAGCCGCGTGGTGATCGCACCCGTGGCCGATGCCACAGGTGCGGGGATCGCGGCCCCCGGCAAGCCCGGCTACGGCACCGAGATGCTGCAATTGCAGTTCGTCAATGCCGAGCAGATGCGCGCCTTGATCGCGCCGATCCTGCCCGACGTGGTCTCGGTCGCCGATCCGGACACCAATGTGCTGCTGCTGCGCGGCACCTCGGGCCAACGCGCCAGCGCGCGCGACCTGCTGCTGCAGTTCGATGTCAACTGGCTGCGCAACATGAGCTTCGCCCTGGTCGTGCCGAAGCGCACCGATGCCCGGCTGATCGTGCCCGAGCTGGAAAAGCTCATCAACGCAGACGATTCCCCCACCCGCGACCTGGTCCGCATCATCGCAATGGAAAAGCTGAACGGCATCCTCGCGATCAGCCGCCAGCGGGAATATCTCGACGATGTGAACCGCTGGATCGAGATCCTCGACCGGCAGGGGCAGAACAACGAACCCCGCCTGTTCGTCTACCGGGTGCAGAATTCGCGCTCGCGCGATCTGGCGCGCACCCTGAACCGTGCCTTCGGACGCGGCGGCGGGTCGGATGAGGCGTTGCAGCAGGGCCAGGCCGCCTTTGCCGATTCCGGGTCGCCCGATGGCGCGGTGCCAACCGGCAGCGGGCGCGGCTTTGCCGGGCAGGAGCCGACGCAGCGCGGTAGCGGCGGCTTTGGCGGCGGCGGCTTCGGCAGCGGCGGCACAGGCAGCGGGCGGTCCGCGCTCGGCCCTTCGAGCGACAGCGGCGACGAAGTCGGCGGCGGCGGCGGCTTCGGTGGCGGTCCCAATGTGCAGATCAGCAGCGACGACACCAACAACGCCATCCTCGTCTATGGGACCCCGCGCGCCTATGCGGTGGTCGAGGACGCGCTGCGCAAGCTCGACGTGCCGCCGGTGCAGGTGTTGATCGAAGCGGCGATCACCGAAGTCAGCCTGACCGATGATCTGCGCTACGGCCTGCAATGGAATTTCGTCGAAGGCAACGAGAACGCGGTGCTGACCGAATCCGCCACAGGGACGGGCCTGCTCCGCGACGTGCCGGGCTTTTCCTTCCTGTTCGGCAATGCCGGCAGCCTGACCGGCGTGCTCAATGCGCTCGAAGCCAAGACCAAGGTCAATGTCGTCTCCGCGCCCAAGCTGGTGGTGATCAACAACCAGACCGCCACCTTGCAGGTCGGCGATCAGGTGCCGGTGCTGACCCAGAATTCGACCGCGACGATCGACCCCAACGCGCCCGTTATCAACGCAATCGAATACCGCGACACCGGCGTGATCCTGCGCATCACCCCGCGCGTCAACGGCAGCGGGGTGGTGCTGCTCGACATTTCGCAGGAGGTAAGCGACGTGATCTCGTCGCGCGCATCGGGATCGGGGATCAATTCGCCGACCATCTCGACCCGCCGGGTGTCGACCAGCGTGGCGGTACAGGACGGCGAGGTGATGGCCTTGGGCGGCCTGATCCGCAACGCCCAGACCCGCGATCGGCAGGGTATCCCGTTCCTGTCGCAGATCCCGATCATCGGCAGCATCTTCGGCCGCCAGGTCGAAGCGGTCGACAAGGTCGAACTGGTGATCCTGTTGAAACCGCGCGTGATCCGCTCGGTCGACGATGCCCGCGCGGTGACCGACGAATTGCGTCGCAAGATCCGCTCGCTCGAACCGTTTTCGACCACCGGGGACATTCCCTGAGGCCAGCCCAGAGGCCAGCACCGCGCCTGGTGGCGGGCGGGTGCGAGGACGGCTACGCGCTGGTGGTCGCAGTGGCGAGCCTCGCGGTGCTGGCGCTGCTGGCGCTGACCATGCTCGAGGCGACCCGCGGCGCGACCCGCTCGGCCCGGGCCGAGCTCGACCGCGCCCAGCTGACGGCGGCGGCCGATGCGGGGATCGTGCTGGCGGTGCAGGGGCTGGCCCAGACCAGCCCGGCGCAGCGCTGGCGGCCCGACGGACGGCTGCGCGAGGCGGAGTTCGGCGCTGCGGTGCTGGAAATCCGGATCGAGGACGAATTGGGCAAGGTTCCGCTCAACAAGATCAATGACTTGCAGCTCGAAGCGCTGCTCGCCGAATTCGGCTTGCAGGGGCTGGAGCTGGAAGATGCAGCCGACATCTTCCTCGACTGGCGCGACAGCGATGACGAGCGGCGGCTGCGTGGACGCGAGCGGGGCGACTATGCGGGGGAACGGGTGCGCCCCCGCGACGGGCCGCTGCGCAGCAATGGCGAACTGGCCGCAATCCCCGGCATCGGGCCGGAACTGGCGACACGGATGGATCCCTTCGTCACCGTTTTTGCGCCTGATAGTGCTGAATTTTCCGCAGATTTCGCCAGCCCGCTGGCCCGCCGGGTGATGGCGGTCGAGGACACCGGGGGCGACGAACGGTTCGACGGCATCGCCGTGGCCGAAGGCGGGATCGATTCCGCATTGGCTCCGGCACGCGCCGCCGATGACGGGGTGACGGGCCGGCCGCTGCGGATCATGGTGCGCGCACGCAATGCGGCAGGATCGGCGGCGCGGCGCAATGTGGTGGTGGAACTGACCGGCAACCCCGCGCGCCCTTACGTGGTGCGCGCGCGCGACTAGGAATCAGCGGCGGATCCGGCCCACCGTCAGTCCCCAGGGCGCGAATACGCCCGGCTCGGTCGCGGCGATGGACGGGGTCTCGGCAACAGGCGTAGCCGGGGTCGCCGTCAGTGCGACACGCACCGCTTGGCCGGAATTGCGCACGACCGCGCCGGGCGCTCGGTAGAAGATGTGGGCCGCGATCCGGCGCACCCGTGTCAGGCTCGGCGCCCAATAGGGCGCGACGTAAGCGGCATGGTAATGCGTCGCCCCGCGCACGTGGTCGGGGCTTTCCCCGGCGAGCACCCGCGCCGCGACCGCATGGGCCGAGGCCAGCGCCGCCGCGCTCTGACCCCGGCGCAGCGATCCGTCGCAGGTAAAGGTGAACTGGCAGCCGGTACGCCTGCTCGATCCCTGCCACACCACGCCGCAGGCGGTGTCGGGATAGGCAGCGTGCCGCACCCGGTTGAGAATCACCTGCGCCACCGCTTCCTGCCCGGCAATCGGCTCGAACCCGGATTCGTAGCTGATTGCCAGCGCGAGGCATTGGGCGGCGCGCTCAGGCGTTTCCGCGCCGAGCGACGGCGGCAGGAAGCGGTTCGCCGCGCGCCAGTCAGCAGTTTCTTGCGCCTGCACACCGCCCGCCAGCGCGCAGGTCGCGGCAGCGGCCAGTGTCAGGCGGACAAGTGAAACGGACATGGATCAGCCCCCGAAAGCTGGCACGAACCTTGGACCCGCCCCGGCGAATCGTCAATTGCTCCGCGCCGTCCATTTGCGTTCAGACCAGCCCGCCCCACACGAACAACGGCCAGGCAGCGACCGCCAGCAGCGTGCCGAGCGGCAGCATGGTATCGCCCGCCACGTCGCGCCGCGCCGCCAGCATCGCCAGTGCGGCGGCCAGCCCGATCAGGCTCCCGCCCAGCACCGTCCAGATCACCCCCACTGGACCGATCCACAAGCCGATCGCCCCAAGCAGCGGCGGATCGCCGCCGCCCATGCCGTTGCGCCCGCGCATCAGCCGGTAAGCGGCCGCAACGCTCCACAAGAGCCCAAAGCCCAGCGTCCCGCCGAGCGTGGCGGTGATCGCCGGGGCGAGGCTTGCCGCCTGCCAGCTCTGCAACAGCGCGAACCCCGCGCCGCTCGCCGCCAGCAGCGCCGAAAGGCGGCGCGGCAGCCACAGGTGGCGCGCGTCGAGCAGCGCCAGCAGCAGCAATTGCCAGCCGAGCAGCATCGCCGGCAAGGCCAGACCCGGCGGCGCGGCCAGCACGGCCAGCACGCCGATCGCCGCGCCGCCCAGCTCGCAGGCGGGTTGCCACATCCCGATGCTCGCACCGCAATCGCGGCAGCGCCCCTTCAACGCCAGCCATGACAGCAGCGGGATCAGATCAAACGGGCGGATCGCAGCCCCGCAGGCATCGCAGGCCGAGCGCCCGGCGGTGAGCGCGCGTCCTTCCGGCAGGCGCACCAATGCCGCGCCGACAAAGCTGCCGATGGCCGCGCCGACCAGCCCTGCAAAGGCAGCAACCACCCCCGGCGCCAAGGCAAGGACGACCGGATCCGCCACAGGCTCAGCCCTCGTCTTCGCCCCAGCTGGCGCGCAGCGGACCGGCTGCCGGTTGCAGGTCGGGTTCGATCCCTTGCGCGCTCAGCAGTTCTCCTGCCTGCGCGATCTGGTCCTCCGCACCGGTCAGCACCACCGGACGATCCAGCCGCGCCGCCGCCCAGCCGATCACTGCCAGCGCCCGCGCGCCCTCGTCCGTCGGGCCATCGTCGTCGAAGGGGATGGCGTCCGGCAGCGCGCCCGATGGCGGGATCAGCTCGATGGTCCATTCCGGCTCGGTCGCGGTGATGCGCTGTTCGAGCGCGTAATAGACCCCGAGGCTCGCCCCCGGCAGGCGGCGGGCGCGCACCAGCGCATGGCGGCGCGGACGGTCAATCAGCACCTCGCTGGCCGACACGCCCGCCACCAGCGAAAGCCGGGTGGCCAGCGCCGTCATGCGGGCCTCGTCGGCCTCTTCCTCGTTGCGGCGCGCGGCGGACAGCTGGGCCTGTTCCGCCGCGCTGCTGGTGGTGCCGACCTGGTACTGGGTGAGCGACAATTCGATTGGCTGGCCCAGTCGTTCGGTCAGGATCCGTTCGACCGCTTCCTCGCCATCGGCCTCGATCACCGGGGTGAACAGGGTCGCGGCGGCGCGGATCGGGGTGGAGGAAAACTCCATCGACAGGTCCGACAATCGCCCGTCGAAATGCGTCGTGATCTCGCTGCGCACGATCCGTTGGGCGTTGGTTTCCCACGCGATCTGTTGCAGCGAATAGGCCAGCGGCATTGCCAGCATCACGAACACCACCAGCACCGCAAAGCTTTGCGCCTGCGACTGGCCCTTGGTCAGGTTGGCGCGAAAGCCATAGAGCTTGGCCATCCCGAAGGCGGTCAGCGCGATGGTGATGAGGTTGGTGACGAACAACAGCAGCGCGCCCGAAAACACCGTCCAGTTCCAGGTCGCAAAGCCGAAGCCCACCACTGCCAGCGGCGGCATCAAGGCCGTGGCGATGGCGACGCCGACGATCGTGCCTTCCTTGCCGCGGATCATCGCATAGGCGCCCGCCAGCGCGGAAAACAGCGCCACGAACAGGTCGAACAGGTTGGGCCGGGTGCGCGCCGCGATTTCGGTGGTGATGGTCTGGATCGGCGAGAGCCACACCAGCACCGAACACAGCGCCACCGCCATCAGGCTGCCCCAGGCAAGGCTGCGCCCCGATTGCTTGAGCCACTGCCAGTCGCCGATGGCGAGCGCGAAACCCAGCCCCATGATCGGACCCATCAGCGGCGACAGCAACATCGCCCCGATCACCACCGCAGGCGAGGACAACAACAGGCCGAGGATCGCGATCCCGCCGCTCATCGCGGTCATGAACAGGTAGCGTTCGGACAGGGCGCAGTCCTCGCGCCGGCGCTCGATCACCTCGGCCTGATCGACCGTGCCGATCACGCGGGTGATCCAGCGTTCGCGGAATTCGGCGATCACGTTGGCGAGCCGCGTGTCGGGGTTGGGATCCGGCCGGTCGGCAGGGGGTGCGGAAATGTCGTTCATCGCGCGGAGATAGCGTGCAAGCCCCCGCTTTGCCACCGATACGGCATGGACGCGAGGGACCGTTACAGGGTAGCATCGCGCCCAGCACGAAGGCGCGCTTGAAAGGCGTGTTTTAGATCACTAATACAGTCGGGACCGCAAGCAGCAGAAACCTGCCGTTGCCGAGGGAGCAGATAGAGACATGAGCACCGAAACGTCGACCGCGACCCTGACCGCCACTGAGTTCTCGCTGACGCCGCCCGATCCGGTGCCGGCCGTCGCGCCCGAACAGGCTGCCGGGCTGGTGCCGGTCACCACCGAACAGAAATCGAAGCTCGAAACCAAGGTCGATGCCTTCGTCAACGAACTGGTGACGGCCGATGCCAATTCGCCCCAGTTCGGCGAGAAAGTCGATCAGATCACCCGCATGGGGCAGGAACAGATCCGCGCGGCGGCTGCGATGTCGAACCGCTTTCTCGACCGTCCGGTCCGCGCGATGGATGGCGACGGTTCTGTCGGCAAGGATCTCGCCGAACTGCGCCGCACGGTCGAAGATCTCGATCCGGGCCGCAAGGGCAAGCTGGCCGGGCCGCGCAAGATCCTGGGCTTCATCCCGTTCGGCAACAAGCTGAAGAACTATTTCGACAGCTACACATCCGCGCAAGGGCATATCTCGGCGATCCTCCAGCGGCTGGAAAGCGGCAAGAAGGAACTGCACCTCGACAATGCCGCAATCGACACCGAGCGGCAGAAGCTGTGGGCGGCGATGGGCGAGCTGGAACAGATGATCCACATCGCCAAGGCGCTGGACGCCAAGCTGGAGGGCAAGGCGCTCGAACTCGACAGCAGCGATCCGGCCAAGGCCAAGGCGCTGCGCGAATCGGCGCTTTTCTATGTCCGCCAGCGCACGCAGGACCTGCTGACCCAGATGGCGGTGAGCGTGCAGGGATACCTTGCGCTCGACCTGGTCAAGAAGAACAATGTCGAACTGGTCAAGGGCGTCGACCGCGCCAGCACCACCACCG